>JAJAYX010000661.1 GCA_026785985.1 Rudanella sp.
CCGAGCGGGTAATTAAAAAAAAGCCGTAGCCAATCATGGCAAGACTCACGACTAAGGTGCCGTAGGTGAGCCATTTATCCACGGGGGCAAAGCCGGTTTTCTTTTGTTTTACGGCCCTCCAGCCGGTTGTGCTGAGGTAGAAGCTGAACACAGCAAGCCCAGCCAGAAACAGGCGGAAAATTGAGAAAGGCTGTAGCACAAACAAGAGGGCTGCCGTGGCTGCCACGTAGGTCATGCACCACACATAGACCCGCCCGGTACGGCTGTGTAATTGGCTTCCTTTTTTCGAGAACATCGGCACCAGCCCAATCAGTAGGGCAATGGTTCCGGCGGCAACGTGGCTGATGAGGAGGGTGGTGATTAGCGTTTTCATGACAACGTTTGATTTGCGTTTCGTGGTCACAAAGGTGGGGTAGCAGGGTGTCTAACTCCAAAAAACAGGGCTTAACGGTATCGTTTGGGGTGTTTGACAATCAGTGGGCTGTCTGGGAAGGCAACAGGGACGTTTGTCAAACCGCCCGCAAACTGGCCACCAGCGTTTCGTTGTAACGCCGGGCAACGGGGACTTCCAGACTGCCATCCAGCAGGTGCAGTTTGTAGCCTTGCGCGTTCCCTGTTACCCGCTCAACCTTGTCCAGATTCACGATAAACGACCGATGACACCGCACCAGACGAGGGTAGTTGGCCAACTGGTTTTCTATCCGGCTCAGGCTGCTTCGGAGGAGTGGCTTCTGGAGTTTGCCGTTTTCCTGGTAATAAACGGTGCAGTAATTATCGCTCGACTCAATAAACAGCAAATAGGCCGGGGAAATCGTCAGGCTATCTTTTTCATTGTCGGCAACGAGCGAAATCAGGGATAGTTCGGACGGGCGGAAAGCGTCGGTTTGGGGGGCGTGTTCAAGGTTGGGAGCTGGACTTGGGCGCGCCATTGGCTGTAGGGTGGCTGCCGAATCCTGATACTTGCGCAGTCGGCGGATATACCCCCACAAAACAATACCCGTTGCCGGAAAAACGCCCACTGCCAGCGTAACCAGAACCATCCAGACCACATTACCCGAGCGGAACGGCAGTTCCAGCAAAAACCCTATGTACAGGAAGTTGCCGACGGCAATGAGTAAGATATTGATCAGAATGTACGAAATCGCCCGGCCAACCGTCCAGCGTTGTTCAGTAAAAAAACGGGGGAACAGTGCCGGCCAAAACGTGAAATGAATGCTCGTGAAAACAAACGTTATAGCTCCGAAGCCAACTATTTTGAGCCATTTCAGGTCTGTTTCCCACTGACTCAGTCCAAACGGCTGAAACACCAGCAGAAACAGGCCAATGAACAGCCCAATCAGACCTGCCCCCCTGATTTGCACCAGGGTCGGGTCGAAAACAGTATATGGTTGCCGGAGGACAGAAAGCATACCCACTTAAAATAACCGCCAGCTACCTACCTGCTCAAAAAACGACCCTACCACGCCGGGGTAGGCCACAATCATAAAAATAATCCCAAACAACGCTCCGTAGATATGGGCATCGTGGTTGATGTTGCTGCCCCCCCGCCGGGATTCGTAAAACGAATAGGCCAAGTAGAAAATACCGAAAATAAATCCCGGAACTGGAATCGGGATAAACATTAAGTACAAAGGCGTAAGCGGGCGAAACAGAATCGACGCAAAAATAATGGCCGACACGCCCCCCGATGCGCCCAGTGAATTGTAGCCGGGGTCGTTGCGGTGCTTGAAATAGGTAGGTAAATCCGACACAATGATGGCTACTAGATAAAAACCAACTAGCCAGACGGCATAAATTGGCCCAAACAGATAGGCGAACAACTGCTCTATATAGCTCCCAAAAAAATAGAAACTGAGCATGTTGAAAATCAGATGCCCCCAATCGGCGTGCAGGAACCCGGAAGTCAGCAGCCGGTAATATTGCCCTCGGCTTGCCATCTGATAAGGGTTCATAATCCAGCGATCCATAACGCTGTGATCGTTCCAGGCCCATAGGCTAATGGCGGCTGTAATTACAATGATAATTAGGGTAATGCTCATACAGTTAGCTTTCGCGTTGGACTAATTGGGTAGCAAAATCAATTAACAGGGCTTTGCGGGCAGGTTCGGCCACGACTTGTTCAAAATTGGCAAACCCACAGGCAAAGTATTGGTTAATGCGGGTTTCGGCAATTTGCCGGATACCCAATGTATCGTAGATACGGGTAACGGCTTCCACTTTTTCGGCCTTGTCGAATTCGGTGCGGTTGAGCCAGCCAAGCAATTCGGTTTTGATTGGCCCGTCGGCTTTTTCGAGTGCCTCAATCAGCATGAACGTTTTTTTGTTGGCGATAATGTCGCCCCCAACCTGCTTGCCAAACTTGATGGGGTCGCCATACACATCGAGCAGGTCGTCTTTGAGTTGAAAACCAATACCAATGTTGATGCCGCCTTCGCGAAGGTGGGCCACACTCGAATCGACGGCACAGGCGATAAGGCCCCCCAATTCGAGGGCAAAACCGAGCAGCACCGACGTTTTGAGTTTGATCATCTCGATGTATTCAGCCTCCGTTACATCATCGCGGGTTTCAAAATTCAAGTCTAACTGTTGCCCTTCGCACACCTCGGCAGCCGTGCGATTGAACCGGGCCAACACCTGCTTCAGAATGGGCGTTTCCACATCTAAAAGAAGCTCGTAGGCATTCACCAGCATCACATCTCCCGACAAAATGGCAATGTTATGGTTCCATTTTTCATGCACTGTTGGCTGCCCGCGCCGGAGCGGAGCCTGATCCATAATGTCGTCGTGCATGAGGGTGAAGTTGTGAAAAACCTCCACGGCCACGGCAGGTTTCAGTGCTTTTTGCCACTCGTCGGTGAAGAGATAGGTGGCCAGCAGGGTCATCAACGGGCGCAACCGTTTCCCACCAAGATCCATAATGTAGCGAATGGGGTCGTACAGTTCGGGGGGGTGATCGCCGTAATGCGTATGTTTGATTTGGTTAAGCAGTGCGTCAGCAAAAACGGCTGGATTCATCGAGTAGGGCGGCTTACCGCAAGGTTGTGGGCCAAAAATACGCAAAAAGGGTTATTTCACCACCCAATAACCCGTCTGTAACGTCGGTCGGCATCGGTAGTGAGTTGACGGGTGAACCGGAGCGACAGCGAAAAATAACCGTCGTTTCTGGCCGGATTGCCACGCTGATCGCCCGGTTGGGCCGCTGGCAGACCTAAACCCAGGGCATACCGTCGGTCAGACAAAGCCTGCCCCAGGGGTTCCAGCTTTGAAATATCGGGGTAAACGGTGCTGACATCGTCTAAATAATCGCTGAAAAGAGCCGTATAAGCCAGTTCTGCACTCAGCCGATATCGAAACCGAACCCGACGGGCATGTCCCACCGCTACTTTCATCAGCGCGGGATAGCGATTATACACTATATTCTCGGTGTGCAAAGGAGGCAACGTAACCCAGTGGCCCTGGAATCGGGTAAGCGTGTTGAGATACGTTAACCCAACGCCCACAAACAGATAGGGGTTTATCGGTCGGTCGCGTTGGTCGGCGGGGAAAAGATCAGCCTGCACACCCAGGCAAAGCTCCGGGTTTATGGCGATGAACGATAAGTTATTAAACCAGATACGGGTGTTTTCATGCTTACCCCATACCATGTACATCCGGCCATCGGCCCGTGCCGAGAAACGTTCAGCGAAACGGCACAAAACTGATACAGAACCTTCTGCGCCCAGGCGGGGCCGAACAAGCACGTCTTTTTCTTCGCTCAAATCACCCGCATAGCGAGTAGCTCCGGCTGCCAGGGCTACTGACCAGGTGCCCGGTTTGTCTTCCCAGTATTTCCAGGGACGATATTGCGCTGAGGCAGTCGATGCGCAAAAAAGACTGAATAAACAGGTGGCAATAAATTGATTCAATGATCGCTTACGGTTTGGGGTTAGTGCCGCAAAATTAGTCAGATTAAAGGAGAAAATGTAAAGAAGTGATGAACGATGAGTGTACCGACGCAATTGTTCGGTGGGGCGTGCGTCAGCAAACTCATCGTTCATCACTTTTATTTCGCCGTCAAATTCCCCCCCGCGTTGTACTGCAACACAGCCTCGGCCAGCATTTGTTGGACGGCCTCGGCCAGGGTTTCGGTGTTGGTGCGGGCAAAATAATCGGCCAATTGCCGGGGCGACACACCGGGTTCATCGGCTTGGGCTATGTATTGCCAAACCTGCTCGCGGACGGTATCGGTGGGTTCAGGGCGGGCCTTTTGTTTGAGGCAATTGTCGCAAATACCGCAGGGGTCAGCGGGGTTTTCGCCAAAATAGGCCTGCAACAGGCGGGTTCGGCACTGTACTGGATTTTGCACGTAGGCCACCATTGCCCGCACTTTGGTCATGGCGCGTTGCTTGCGGTCGTTCAAAAGCTGGGTGTCGATGGGCAATTGGCTTGCCACGAAGCGGGGGGTGAGGAAGGTGAGTTGGGGTTTGTCTTTCTGTTTCTCGTAGATCAGAATGGTGCGTTCGTGGAGTTGCTGCAAGAGGGCCACGATTTCTTTTTGGTCGATGAAAAACGCCCGCGCCAGGGCCGTCTCCGAAATAGTCAGGAAATCGGCGAATATCTCTCCACCATACATCCGAAGCACTAATTTGATGAACGGCTCAAAGCGGGGATTACGTAGCTGAAATTCATACAACTCCCTGTTATTCAGACTCACTATCAACCGGGAGGGTTTAAAATAACTCTCGGTCAGGCTGATGAATCCCTCGTGTTCCAACTGTTTCAGAGCAAAATGCGTGTCCTGTGAGGGCAACTGAAACGTAGACACAAAGGTGGTCATGTCGAAGTCGTAGGAGGCAAACTGCCCCCCACCGGCTGGCACAGCAGTGTAATTGGCGAGGGCCTGATAGGTGCGTTTGAGCAATTCGATAGGAGGGTATTGTTGCTCAGTTCGGAGTTCCACCGTGCCGAGGTCTGCGGGCGTATAAAGCAGTACGGCGTAGGCTTTCAGTCCATCGCGTCCGGCCCGGCCCGCTTCCTGATAGTAGGCTTCGGGCGTGTCGGGCACGTCGAGGTGAACCACCACGCGCACATTGGGTTTGTCGATACCCATGCCAAAGGCGTTGGTGGCCACAATCACCCGGCTTCGGTCGTTAAGCCAGGCCTCCTGTTTTTCGTCGCGTTGTCTGGTGTCTAAACCCGCATGATAAAAATCGGCCACTATTCCATTTCGATACAGAAACTCGGCCACCTGTTGGGTTTGCCGCCGACTCCGCACATACACAATGGCCGACCCCGGTACGTTGCCCAAAATTTTGAGCAGGCGGGCCTCTTTGTCGCTTTCGGGCAGGGCCGAGTAGGACAGATTGGGCCGGGCAAACGTTTGCCGAAAAATGGTCGGCTGATTGTTGCTGCCGGGGCGCATGTCGAGCCGGGCCACAATATCGGCCTGCACATCGGGCGTGGCCGAGGCCGTGAGCGCGATCACCGGCACCGAAGCGGGCAATATGGCCCTGAACTCCGCAATTTTGAGATAAGGAGGCCGGAAATCGTAGCCCCAGGCCGAAATACAGTGGGCTTCGTCAACGGCTAACAGGCAAACTTTCATCAATTTAGCCCGTTCAATCATAATTTCGGTCTGGAGCCGTTCCGGCGACACATACAGGAACTTAACGTTGCCGTAAACACAATTGTCGAGGGTGGTGTCGATTTCGCGGTGGTGCATACCCGAAAAAATGGCTGCTGCCGGAATCCCCCGCCGTTTGAGTTGCTCCACCTGATCTTTCATCAGGGCAATAAGGGGCGTTACCACAATGCAAACGCCTTCCATGGCCAGCGTTGGCACCTGGAAACAGAGCGATTTACCGCCCCCGGTTGGCATCAGCACGAGCGCGTCCTGACCAGCCAACACCGTGTTCACGATGTCTTCCTGCAACGGACGAAACGCCGGATAACCCCAGTACTGCCGTAAAATGTCGTGTGGTGTCATACCGCAAACTCCGCTTATCGGACAAATTTAGGACAGGAACAGACAATTGCCCGTAAGAATCGTTTTCTAATCAACAGACGCAACGATTTTATCCAACTAAACGTATGGAGTTTTAACGAAGATATGATGCAGAAAGTAATAAAAACTGACGAAGAATGGCGGGCGCAACTGACCCCTGAACAGTACCGGGTGACGCGCCAAAAGGGCACCGAACGGGCCTTTACGGGCGAATACTGCGAACGCAAAGACCCCGGCATTTATGCCTGTGTGTGCTGCGACACCGACTTGTTTGAGTCCACCACCAAGTTTGAGTCCGGCACGGGATGGCCCAGTTTTACGGAACCTATTGAGGCCGACCGAATCCGTCACGAGCAGGACAATGGTTACGGCATGAAGCGGGTTGAAGTACTCTGCAATGTCTGCGATGCGCACCTCGGCCATGTTTTTGAGGATGGCCCGCTACCAACGGGTTTGCGGTATTGCCTCAATTCGGTATCTTTGGTAATGAAGGAGGAAAACTGATTTCGGATTTATTTGCTAATAATCTTGCCAAAACAACCCTTTTTTTGAAAGAATCTCTCAAAATCTTATAATTATTTGCAAATCAACGCCACGCAATGCCCGGTGATGCCTTCCTGTCGTCCCACAAAGCCGAGGTGTTCGGAGGTGGTGGCTTTAATGGCGATGTCGTCTTCGGGAATGTTCATGACCCCGGCGAGGCAGGTTTTCATGGCTGGAATATGGGGGTTCAGTTTGGGTTCCTGTAAGACCACCGTCACGTCCACGTTCGAGACTTCATAGCCCGCTTCGCGGATCATCCGCACCACCTCAGCCAGCAGCACTTTGCTGTCGACGCCTTTCCAGCGGGGATCTTTATCGGAGAAGTGGTAACCAATATTTCGCATGTTGGCCGCTCCCAGCAGCGCATCGCAAATGACATGACAAACTACATCGGCATCGGAATGGCCGAATGCCCCGTGCGTGTGGGGAATCAGAATACCGCCCAGCCAAAACGGATGGCCTTCTACCAGTTTATGGACATCGTAGCCCTGGCCAACGCGAATTTTCATACTATCAATTCAGATACTTTTTGTAACTAAAATTCGGCCTGATTTAAGCCGCCTTCCGGTAATACATAGTCGAGCAGTTTTCTTTGCGGAGCACCTGTCGGGCCATTGCCTGAATTTCATCGGGTGTGATCGCCTGAATTTTGGCCGCTTCCTGGTTCACTAAATCCGCGTCGCCTGCGTTGGCGGCAAAAGCAAGATTCATGGCCCGGTTTAGCAGTTCAACTTCCGAAAACGCCAGCGTAGCTTCGGCTTGGTTTTTCACTTTGGCCAACTCCTCCTCCGACACCGGCTGATCGATCATTTCCTGCATGGCAACCTGCACAGCCGCGTCGGCTTGTTCGAGCGTAACACCCTCATTCAGGGTGCCCTGCACCATCAGCAAGCCAGGGTCGAGCGAGGCTGTAATGTAGACCGAGAGGTTATTAAACAGGGGGTTGTCGCGCACCAATTGCTGGTATAAGCGCGATGATTTGCTTCGGCCCAGCATATCGCTCATGAGGTCGGCGATTTGGAAATCGGCATCGAAGCGGCCCGGCATGTGGTAGGCTTTGTAAAGGCCATTCAGGGGGACGTTGGCCGAGATTTCGAGGTGCCGGGCTTCGGTTTGAACAGACTCTTTGGGTAAGCTCCGCACATACGGCTTGCCCGCCGGGATTGGCCCGAACCACTTGTTGCACAGTTGTTTAACCTGCTCCACGGTGACGTTTCCGGCTACCACCAGAATGGCGTTGTTAGGCAAATAATACTGGAAGAAAAACCGCTTCACATCGTCGAGCGTGGCGTTTTCGATGTGGCTGATGTCTTTGCCAATGGTGGCCCAGCGGTAGGGGTGTTGCTGATAAGCCAGCGGACGCAATTTCAGCCACGCATCGCCGTAGGGTTGGTTCAGATACCGTTGATTGAACTCCTCGATCACCACTTTCTGTTGTACCTCCAGCACCTGCGGATCGAACGAGAGACTCAACATCCGGTCTGATTCGAGCCAGAACGCCGTTTCAATATTGGCCGCCGGGAGGGTGATGTAATAGTTGGTGATGTCGGGACTGGTGAAGGCATTATTTTCGCCCCCCACGCGCTGCAGGGGTTCGTCGTAGCTGGGAATGTGTTTGGAACCGCCAAACATCAGGTGTTCAAATAAGTGAGCGAAGCCCGTTTGGGCGGGGTCTTCGTCGCGCGAACCAACATTATAGAGTATATTGACAGCCGCAATGGGTGTGCTGGCATCTTCGTGGACATAAACCTGAAGGCCGTTGTCCAGCGTAAAGTGTTCGTAATGAATCATAAAACAGTTGTTAGCTAGTAGCCAACAGTCCCAGCGGGGAACCGTAACAGTTTGGCTTATAGTTAGACAAAAATACGGTCTGCTCCTGTTGAAACCTAAACTACTTGTCCTGCTCATCAATTTGCTTTGGATGGCTCCTTGTAGCACCCGCGCCCAGGTGTTGACCGATCCGGTGCTTCAACAAGCCATTCTGCAAGCCTTAGACAATATTTATGGGGGCGATTTTTCGGAAGCCGACGACAATATCCGGCAGTTGCGGACTCGGTATCCGCAACACCCCGCCGTACCCATGCTGCGGGCTATTCAGTTGTACTGGCAATACATTCCGCTTAGTCAGAATCGCACCGCGCCCATTCAGTACGTTCAGGCCTGTGAACAAACACTCGCCCTGGCCAAGAAGCGGCTTGAAAAAGACGGGAACGAACCCGAGGGCGTGTTTTTCGCCCTTACCGCTCACTCGTATCTGGCACTGAAACACCACAACGACGATGAACTAATGAAGGCGGTAAACGAAGCGCGACAGGCTTACAGCTATATGAAACAGGGCTTTGACCTAACCGCGACTAACCCGGAGTTCTTCTTTACAACAGGTCTATACAATTATTACGTGGAACGCTATCCAATGGATAACCCTATTGTGAAACCTATGATGTGGTTTTTCCGAAGTGGCGACATGCCGTTGGGTCTCCGGCAAATAGAAACAGCCGCCCGGCGTGCCACCTTTACCCGTCACGAAGCCGCGTATTACTTAGCCGGCATTTATCTTCAACACGATAATGCGCCTAACCGAGCAGCTGTATGGCTCAAAACGTTGTTGGAGCGGTTTCCGAATAATCCGGTGTTCCTGATGCGCTACACAGAAAGCCTGCTCTTGAGCAACCGCTACGACGAAGCACAACGGCTATTACCCCGGTTGAAAGCCATGCCCCGACCGTTCCTGAGCGTCCCGATCCGGTTTTTTGATGGGCTGTTAGCCGAGAAAGAAGCAAAAAATGACCCCGAAGCGGCTGCCCACTATCAAGCGGCTGTTCGGGAGAAATACATGGTTCCCTACACCAAAGAATACCATGCCATGGCCTACGCGGGCCTTGCCCGAATTGCCGCCCGTTCCAACAATCGTTCGCTGGCAAAAGCGTATTATCAGAAAGCATTGAATCTGGCAGAGTACAAGTCGATTCAAACCGAAGTGAAACTGTTTAAATAGCCTGACTGGCTTGCATCATGCCTACTCGTCGTTCATTTCTTCGTACTGCGTCGGTTTTGCCGTTTCTGAGCCGCCCGAAATCCACTGTGAACACCGTTACGGGCCCGCTAGAGGCATCGAAAATGGGCCTCACACTAATTCACGAGCACATTCTTGTCGATTTTGTTGGCGCCGACAAAATCAGCTCGGATCGTTGGGATCGGGCAAAAGTAATTGTCAAAATGCTACCTTACCTGCACAACCTAAAGCGTTTGGGTGTGGCAACATTGGTAGAATGTACGCCATCGTATTTGGGAAAAGACCCCTTGCTGCTGCGCGAATTATCCGAAAAGTCGGGCATCCAGATCCTGACGAACACAGGCTATTATGGGGCATCAGACAACAAATTCCTGCCTGCTCATGCCCTCACCGAAACCGCCGACCAATTAGCCGACCGGTGGGTCAGGGAATATGAAACCGGGATCGGCGAAACGGGCGTAAAGCCCGGCTTCATGAAAATCAGTGTGAATCCCGGACCCTTGTCCGACTTACATCGCAAACTGGTTACAGCGGCTGCCCGTACGCATAGGCGCACCGGTTTGGTTATTTATTCGCACACCGGACCCCACGTGCCTGCTTTTGAGCAGATCGAGGTGTTAAAACAAGAAGGTGTAAGCCCTGCTGCATTTGTGTGGGTTCATGCTCAGGGCAACAACATGGTACACTATGCCCGCGCCGTTCGCGAAGGGGCCTGGATTAGCCTTGATGGGTTAGATAGCAGCAACGTTGACAATTACGCCCAAACGTTGCTGCTGATGAAGGAAAACAAGTTCTTGCACCGAACCCTGCTCTCCCACGATGCTGGTTGGTACGATCCCGCCCAACCCGATGGGGGTTCCGTCGGTCGTGACTACACGGTTTTGTTTACCAAACTGATACCAGCCCTGAACCAGCAGGGTTTTACCAAAAAAGATTGGCAGCAGATTTTGGTGGAGAATCCGAAGCTCGTGTTCTATAACCGCAGGGCCTGACGGGCAAGTAATCCGGTAAACGCATGCACCTATCACGCCTTCCGCCTATTTCAGGAAGATCTCGTCGTTATCGGTAACAAACATCCGGGTGCTTTCGGTGTAGGTACCACCTGTTAGC
>JAJAYX010000662.1 GCA_026785985.1 Rudanella sp.
CCGTTTTTTGGCTCAATTAGTCGTTTCTTAACCTCACGTCCTTGTCTCAAACTAAGATGAGTAGGGGCAATACTGGCCAAAGTCTAATACTGTACTGCCATAATCACCACTATTCTCTGTTACTTTATTGTTGGTGGCAGCCCTGCTCTTTGGTCAGTCAGTCAGTTGCAAACAGCCGATGTCGATCAATGCCGCCGGGCAGGTCAAAGACGGCGAAGAAGCGATGGTTGGCATGGTCACCCAAGACCAAATAGTTATGGAATCGAAAGGCAAAAAATCGCTTTTGTGGACGGGCAGGGAAACCTGGTTGATGCCAGAACCGGCAAAAAATGGGTAAGATGGGCAAAGATGGCAAAACGTATATGGATGCCAACGGCGAGAGTGCGGGTAATAAAAAAGTATGCATGGATGGATAACCTTGACGCGCTGACGGCGATACGTATGGAAAGCAACCCTCAAATTTTATTCCCATGAAAACTTTCGTTACCGCTGCCTTCTTAAGCCTTCTCTTCATCGTGGCAGGTTGTGAATCGCAGGCCGACCCGAATGGCCAACACTTGAGAGCCGATTCGCTGCTTAGGAGCCAGCGATACAACGTACGGGCATTCAGGTACTATCACGGCAACTACGTGAAAGCCATTGAAGCCTATGACCGGGTACTTGGCCTGGCTCCCCGCTTTGCCTCGGGTTACAACATACGGACAACAGCAAAACTTAAACTAGGCAATTACCCTGGCGCGATGGAAGACCTGAATCGAGCCATTCAACTCGATTCTACTGAAGCCTTTCATTACGCTAATCGGGGATTGCTATACCATATCCTTGGTAAAGATCCTCAGGCGATGGCCGATCTTAACCGGGCTATTCAATTGGATCCCACCTATAAATTGGCCTATACCAATAGGGGGCTAGCTAAGGAGAAATTACAGGAACAGCAACAAGCAGCCCAGTACGTTGTTGTAGGATCACCAGTGGGCAAGTGATCTGACGGTACGACTGAGTAATTCGGGTTTAAAGACTTCCTTATAAGGAAGCCTTGCTCCTGGTTATGAGTGGCTTGGGTTCTTGTTATGGTTCTCCCCGAAGCGGTAAGGTTACTATCAATAAGTCGGATGCTGCTGCCGGATGAACCATAAATTACCCTCTGCAAAGAAAAATAGTTGTTTTTTTACTGGATTATTCTTACATTATACTGATAAATTACCTAAACCCAAGCAGGCTATGAGATTGGTACTGATAGGTATGCAGCGGTTAAAATTGTACACGATTTTATTGTTTCTTGGCCTACTGGTCTGTTGCCAAAGCTGGAATTTCCCGTTTATAAATGGTAGCCTGACCGAGGGGTTGATCGCTTGTTATTCGTTTGAAGGCAACACACTTGATGCCAGCGGTAATAATCTGACTGGCCAACTCATAAACGGAGCAACGTATGGCACTAACCGTGAGGGGACTGCTCAGTCGGCACTGCAATTAGATGGCATCGATGATTATTTCGAGATCCCGGATGACGCTAAACTCCGACCCGATTCGATCTCTATAAGTCTCTGGCTAAAGGCAAAGCAGGTAGTCACAGCTACAGATGGTACCAGGCATATATACAACAAAGACACCTATGCAACGCATGATAATCAGCAGTATAGTGCCTTTATGGGCAGACCCAGGTCATCAAACATTGGTAGTGCAACAGCCTGCTGCGAATTCTTTGTTGACGTGAATAACGATGGTGCATGCACAGTAGAGCAACCTGTCAAGAATGAACTGAATTACTACGTCCCTACTTTCGAACTGAATAAATGGTATCACTTTGTCACTATTTATTCTGGTCAGACACTCAGGCTCTATATAAATGGTGAACTGAAAGTGTCACAAAAGGAACAGACGTTAAACCCCATAGACAGATGCATTGGGGGGAATCTGCGGTTTGGTGCGCAGGCGGCTTACGATACCAATTGTTTCGACGGCATAATGGACGAGATCCGGATCTACAACCGGGGACTCACACAAGCGGAAATTACTGCCCTATATAAGCAATGAATCAGGCTGCTTATCACATACGACTCGCCACTTTTCTGGTGCTACTCTTGCACTTGAGTACGACCATTGCCCAGCCATTGGTGACGATCACAAACATTCGGGTTAGCATAGACATTAACCGGGTTAAAACCCAATATGACATAACAGGCATAACGAGTGCAGATTCGCTGTATATTGAGGTTGAAAGCAGGAGCCGGGGCGTGTTAAATGCATCAACGGTGACTGGCGATGTGGGTACTACGGTGCTGCCTGGTCAAAACAAGACCATTTACTGGGATTTTCTGCTGGATGGGATAAAAATTGAGGAGAGCGAGGAGATTCAGGTTAACATACGCGTCAGGCAACCAATTCAGCAGAACACTGTTGGCGGTGGGCCGATTAATGCGTTACTGTCGGTGTTGGCTCCTGGGGTAGGCACCATTTTCGTTCAACCGAACAGAAAGGTGGGGTTACGTCCCTTAATCACGGGGGCCTACGCAGGGCTTATCATTTATGGCCTGGTACGAAAAAATCAGGCCGATAACCAGTATAATCTTTATGCTCGTCGACTCCATCTGGCTGATTATACAGAGGCCAACCGGCTGCACCATCTGTCTGTAGTGGCCTCCTGGACTGCCGTGGCTTTGCTCTTGACCGACGTGACCTACACGTTTCTGAAAGGCAGAAAGAATGATAAGCAAAAGCCGCGTATCAGGCGGAGTGTCGCTTTCAATTATATCGGGACCACACCAACGGTTAGGGTTCAATTCCATTTTTAATGGTTAGTGTCATGAAAAATAGTGTACTACTTTGGGTACTGCTCTTGTCGGCAGCAGGCCCGCTGGCCGCCCAACAGTGGAAGGTTTCGTCGGCCAGGAGCAGTTGGGTCTCGATGAAAAAGGAACCGGCCACAGCCCCGGTTATTACCTGGCAAACGCCACAGGTAAAGCAGGTAACTGAGCATAAACTTACCACTACAGTAACGGTGCGGATTCGATCGGCCGATGCCCTGACCAGGGTGCAGTTTATTCATAATGGCAAAGAGCTAAACAGAGAAACGCGTGGCTTTAAACGCGCTGGTGGCGTGGAATTTACGGAAG
>JAJAYX010000663.1 GCA_026785985.1 Rudanella sp.
GAATACCATTGACCTGACCACGCTCATCAACCGCAATGTGGCCGATGCGACAATGAGTCAGTTTGAACCCTCGCCCACGGTGCGGCAGTTTCTGCTTAAAAACCTCTACCGAACACCCGATGGCCATTTCGACTGGCGCATAAACCTGCCCGTGATCATGAGCGAGATCCACGGCATTGGTGAGGAACTAAACCACCCCCGCACCGTTACGGAACCAACGCTGTTTATTCGGGGCAGTGAATCGGGCTACATTGCCGATAGCGATTTGCCCGGCATTCAGAAACTGTTCCCCAACAGCCGGGTCGAAACCATCGAAGGGGCCGGGCATTGGGTGCATGCCGAAAAACCCACCCAATTCGTACAAACACTGCTTACATTTATTGCTTAGATGCCAACTTTATACCTCATTCCAACTCCCCTCGCCGATGGCACAGCTCCACAGGTGTTGCCGCCAACCATTACAGAGGTTGTTGCCGCTACGGATGCCTATTTTGTGGAGAATCTCCGCACGGCCCGCCGATTTATTACCGAACTGAAAACCGGCCGCGTGATCGACGAAACTACGATTCACCTCTTAGATAAAGACACGCCACAAGCCGATACGCGGAAGCAGATTCAGGAACTGATGGAGCGCAAACGCAACGCGGGTGTGATGTCGGAAGCGGGTTGCCCCGGCGTGGCCGCCCCAGGCGCAGTGGTGGTCGGCATGGCGCATAAACTGGGCTGGAAAGTGGTGCCGCTGGTAGGGCCATCGTCCATTTTGCTGGCCCTCATGGCTTCGGGCCTGAACGGGCAGTCGTTTGTGTTTCATGGCTACCTCCCCATCGACCGCAACGACCGGGGCCGGGCTTTGCGATTTATGGAGAAGGAAGCCCAACAGCGGCTCCAGACCCAGATTTTCATGGAAACGCCTTACCGAAACAACCAGTTGATGGGCGATATCATTGCGCAGTGCCAGCCCGAAACCCGCATGTGTGTGGTATGCAACATCACCGCTCCCGATGCGTTTGTACAAACCAAAACCATCCGCGAGTGGAAATCTCAACTCCCCGATTTGCATAAGAAACCAACGGTGTTTCTACTTTTGTAACATGCTTACTGCTTTTACCTTTTCCCCCTTTGCCGAAAACACCTACGTAGTGGCCGACGATACGACCCGCGAAGCCGTGGTGTTCGATCCGGGTTGCTACGATCAGGATGAAAAAGAAACGCTGTCGCAGTTTCTGAACGATAACAAGCTCACCCTCAAAGACGTGTGGCTCACCCACGCTCACCTCGATCATGTGTTTGGCTGCGCTTATCTGAAACGCAAGTACGGTGTGAAGGTCTACATGCACGTCAATGAGCAGGTAATCCTGAACGACACGCCCAATCGGGCGGCCATGTATGGGCTGCGGGGGTTTGAATCGTTTGAGATTGATGGCTATCTAAGAGAAGGTGAGCTACTTACGCTTGGTGGTTTGTTATTCGAGGTACGTTTTGTGCCGGGTCACGCGCCGGGTCACATTGCCTTTGTGAATCACGCCGACCGCTACGTGATTGGGGGCGACGTGCTGTTCCGGGAAAGTGTGGGCCGAACCGATTTCCCGTTTTGCAGTGCCGCCGACCTCAAAAAAAGCATCACCGACCAACTCTACACCCTCCCCGACAACTATACCGTTTACCCCGGCCACATGGAATCAACCACCATCGGCTACGAAAAAAAACATAATCCATTTGTAAGAGGGTGAACTATGCTCAAACACATCCCTAACGCCATGACCTGTGGTAACCTGTTGTGCGGGTGCGTTGGCCTGGTTATGGCCCTGCGCGGGCACCTCGACACTGCTTCGTGGCTCATTGGTCTGGCAGCTATTCTCGATTTTGGCGATGGGTTCGTAGCCCGAATGGTGAATGTTTCAGGGCCATTCGGCAAAGAGCTGGACTCCTTGGCCGATGTGGTCACGTTTGGCGTGTTGCCTGCCACCATTGTGTTTCAACTATGTTGGTTTCAACAGTTAGGGCCAATTTCTTACGGGGCATTTCTGATTGCCGTATTGTCGGCCCTGCGATTGGCCAATTTCAACATCGACACCCGACAATCGGAGTCATTTATTGGGTTGCCTGTTCCCGCAAATGCCATGATGATTGCTGCTTTTCCGCTTATGGGACGCTACCAGCCTCAATTTGATGCAATCTGGCAAAACGATATTGCCCTGGGCATGATGGTTGCGTTTTCGTTCCTGCTTGTTTCCGAAATCCCCCTGTTTGCACTCAAATTCAAGTCTTTTGCCTGGACCGAAAACAAGATCAAATACATTTTTTTAGGGCTTTCCACCCTCCTCCTGCTATTTTTGCAATTCGCAGCCCTGCCCATCATCGTGGGGCTTTACATTGTTTTTTCACTACTTTCTAAATGAGTGATTGATTTTATTGAGTGATTGAGCGATTAAGTGATTATTGCACCCAATCACATAACTGCTCCCCGATACGTCGGACCGTCGCTCAGTCACTCAACCGCTCATTCACTCAATTATGACTTACCTCGCTGAAATCGACGTAATGACCCGCCGGGAAATCCTTGACCCGCAGGGCAAAGCTGTTAAACTTGGATTGCATAATCTCCAGATGGATGCCATCGACAATGTTAGAATTGGCAAACACATCACCCTTGAAGTAGAAGCTGAAACCGAATTGCAGGCC
>JAJAYX010000664.1 GCA_026785985.1 Rudanella sp.
CGTCTAACTTCAGTGCCCAATCGCGTTCCTGCGCAATTTCTTTACCCGGTTTATAGAACCGCTGAAACCAGAACGGAATCTGACTCGTGGTGATGCCGCTCAAATCACCGACGAGTTGCCCCCCCCGGTTATTAAGTTTGGTGCTGCCACCGAGCATCAGACACCCTTTTTCAAAAGTAGAAGCGGGCAATTCGCGGTATTTCGACAGCGTCAGAATTTGCCTCACCCCCGTTATTTGAATGGCTTTCACCATCGACTTTGTTACGGGAATATATTTAGAGGCTGATTCTGATGTTCCCGAACTAAGCGCGAAGTGCTTCACCCGACCGGGCCAGGTCACGTTCTTTTCGCCGTCGAGCGAGCGATGCCACCACTCGCTGTAAATTTTATTGTAGTCGTGAATGGGGACCAGCTTTTTATATTTCTCGTAGAACTCGCGGTCGCTTCCGAACTCAACGGAGCGGAGCAGTTCATCGAATTGATACTGCTCTCCAAAAGTGGTGTAGCGGGCTTTACCAATTAGTTTTGTAAAGGTTTGCCGCTGCATCTTCAGCGCGTTAATTCGTCGCCGACGTACAATCTGCGTCAGCCGAATCCCCCGCTTCAATACATTTCCCAGTATACTCATAATGTTGTTGAAGAATAATGGGAATGGATAATGAGCCATGAATAATGGAGAACGAAAGTCATTGTCCATTATTCATGGCTCATTATCCATTCTAAAAAGTCCACTCCCGCATTTGTTCAGCGGTTTGGTGGGCGGTCAGGTCATACTGACACGGCACCACCGAGGTAAAGTTGTTGGCCACGGCAAATTCGTCGGTGTCTTCGGCGTGGGTGTCGAAGTTCACAAACTCGCCGTCGAGCCAGAAATACCGGCGACCGTGGGGGTCGCGCCGTTCATCGAAACTCTCCTGCCATTTGGCGTTGGCCTGTCGGCAGATGCGAATGCCCTGCAAGGGAGTGGCGGAACGGGGCGGGAAATTCACATTAAGGGCCACGCCTTTGGTCAGACCCCGTTCCAGCACCTGTTGGACAATGGTCAACACATGGTCGCGAACGTGCGAAAAGTCGGGTTGACGGCTGAAATCACCCAACGAGAAGCCAATAGCCGGAATTCCCTCGATGGCCGCTTCGATAGCCGCCGACATGGTACCCGAATACAGCACACTAATGGAGGTGTTGAACCCGTGGTTGATGCCACTCACAACGAGGTCGGGAGCGCGGTCTTTCAGCACGTGGTGTTTGGCCAGTTTCACTCAATCGGCAGGGGTGCCCGAGCATTCGTACGAAATAACATCGGCAAAAATATCGCTCGGATAGAGCCGGAGAGGGTTGGAAATGGTGATCGCGTGGCCCATTCCCGACTGTGGGCTGTTGGGGGCCACCACAATCACGGTGCCAAGTTGCTGCATTACCTGAACGAGTGTGCGGATACCGTAAGCAGTTATGCCGTCGTCGTTGGTCACTAAAATCAGAGGCTTATGGTCAGCCATGTGTTGTGTTTATGATTTGAGAACGCTCCCGGCAAAACTTTTGTAGCCCTGCCAGGGGGTGTAGCCTTCGGTTTTTTTGCTGTAATAACCCGTACCGTCGTAAGCCCGAAGTTGGGGGTCGCTCAAACAGTCGTCGGTGCAGGTGCCGTGGTGTTCCCAGCCGCAGGCTTCGCACAGGGCTACGTGATTATTGCAGGCCGGGCTGGCGCAGTTTACCATGCGGTCGGAAGCCGTGCCGCAGCGGTGGCAGGTTGAGACAACGGCTGGGTTCACCTGGTTAACGGCTACGGCCACGCGATTATCGAACACATAGCATTTACCGTCGAAATCTTCGCCCCCGGCTTCAAGGCCGTATTTAATGATACCTCCGTGCAGTTGATAAACGTTCTCGAACCCCTGAGACAGCAAATACGCGCTGGCTTTTTCACACTTGATTCCTCCCGTACAATACGTAATGACCTTTTTCTGCTTCAGGTGGGCAATCTCGTCCATATGGTCGGGCAGGTTGCGGAGGTTCTCCATGTCGAAGGTAATGGCCCCGTTGAACTTGCCCACCGAATGTTCGTAGTTCGACCGCATATCGAGCAAGACTACATCAGGGTCGTTTTTGAGTTGCCGGAACGCATCGGGTTCGAGATGAATGCCCGTTTGCCGGAGCGGATCGACGGGTAAATCGGAGTGAACGATCTCGGTTTTAACCCGTACATGCAGTTTCTGGAAGGTGTGCGTTTCCTGTTCTTCAACCTTGAATTCGAGCGAATCGAAACGGGGGTCGGCTTTCACAGCGGCCATGTAGGCTTCACAATCGGCGGTCAGGCCCGACACGGTTCCGTTCAGGCCTTCGGGGGCAACAATAATGCGGCCCAACAAATTCAATTGGAGACAAAGCAGGTGATGCTGTTCCCGAAACCCTTCCGGATCGGCAATGGGGGTGTAACAGTAATAGAGTAAAACGCGGTATGGTTTCATTCGGTTAGTTGCCTGTTTCAAGGGTGCAAAGATACGGCTTTCATATCAAGTTTCGGGTGCAGTTGGGGCATTCTACCCCTCCTCTTGCTTCTTTACACAACGCCTTCAACCAATCAATAAATTCATTCTCCGAATAATACATAATTGTCATATCGTGTGGGAGAAATCGGCATATTAAGCGATTCTTTCCAATTGGCAACTCTTCTTCCAAACTACTTGATACCATGCAATTTACGTCTGATACAGCCCTTGAGGATAAACTCCAGGAAGATCTTCTTCGTACCCTCAACCCATCCAGAAACCGACGTTTGTATGCGCTGGTGGTCGGCATCAACCAATACCAGGAAAATATCCTTCTGGGTGGGCTGGTCACGTTTCCGGCTCTGAGCGGTTGCGTGGCTGATGCCGATAAAATGGCCAATTACCTCGCCGAACAACCCGGACTGGACACGCACCTCAAGCGACTGACTGACCAACAGGCTACCAAAGCCGAAATTGTGAACCAGTTTCGGAATCACCTGAGTCAGGCTGGTCCCGACGACACGGTGCTGTTTTATTTCTCCGGCCACGGCACGCAGGAGCAGGCCGACCCCGCCTGGGCAGAAGAAACCGACGGGCGACTGGAATGCCTGGCCTGCTACTACGATCAAACCCTGACCAGCGATTTCTTATTGGCCGACAAGGAGTTACGCTATCTGATCAACGAACTCTGGGCTGATAAAGAACCCCATATCGTCACCATTTTCGATTGCTGTCACTCCGGCGACAACACCCGTGCCGTGGAAGTAGCTAAGGCCGAATTTCCCCACCTGAAACCCGTTGAAAAGCGCATTCCGTTTGCCTTCGGTCAGCGCGACTGGTCGAAGTTTGTGTTTGCCGATACGCTCAGTATTGACCAGTTGAAGACCGATAAAACGACAAAATCATTACCCGAAGGGGTGCATGTGAGCCTGTCGGCCTGCGAGGCTCACGAGTCGGCGGTGGAAGTGGGTGGCGAAGGCGTGTTCACCAAAGCGTTGATCAATATTCTGAAAAGCACCGCCGGGAGCATCACCTACCACGATTTGCAAAGCCGGGCGCGGGCCTATCTCCGCAATGTGTTTGAGCAACAACCACGCTTCCGGGTGGCCAACGGCTCGGCAGGGATGCTGTACCGGACGTTTTTGGGCGGTTCGGAGCAACAGGACGGTGGTTTGGTGGGCACCATCACGCACAACAAAGCGGGCTGGAGTCTCGACAAAGGCGCAATTCAGGGCCTTGGCGCGACCCACGAATTCATCACGGGCGTGGGCGAAGGTTCCCACGGACAGGCGGTGCGGTTCCGGGTGAAAACCATTTTCCCCGACTATACCGTGCTGGAACCCGATGCCAATTTGGCTGATGAACGTGTTACCTACAAAGCCCACATCGACGGCTTGCTGGCGGAAAAAATCCGGGTTGGTTTTGAACTCGAAGACATCAGCCGCGACGACCGGGCCACCCTGCTCGACAAGGTGATGCAGCGCATGAAAAGCCAATTGACTGTGGTGGACGATGCCGACGAAAAACCCGCTCAGGCCACCCGCCAACCCGATGGCATTGATAATGCCAACTCCGAAACGGCCAAAGCCGATTATGTGGTGCGTGGACGCAAGGGCCAATATTACCTGACCTACCCCATTGGTGCGAGCGATGCCGACGACAGTCAGGCGTACCGGCCACTTAGCAGGCCGGTTGACGCGGATGACGACGATGCCCTGAACATGCTGGCCTCCGACCTGAGCCATATTGCCCGCTGGGAGTATATTCGGCAATTGGAAAACCAGAGCCAGAACAACAACTTGTCGCGTAATCCGCTCGTTATCAATATAAAACGACAAAAAGCTGACGGGTCGGAAGAAGCGGTGTTGCTGGATGGACAAAACGCACTATTAAGTTTCGAGCAACACGATGGCGACTGGTCATGCCCGCTGCGGGTCGAGATTACCAACGCTTCGGAGGTCGCTTTATATGTCAGTGCGCTGTATCTATCAATTGGTTTCGAGTCGTATCTGTCGTTACTGCCCGACGACGTGTTTAAGTTGGAGACCGGCAAAACCATTGCTTTGACATACGACGGGGAACCGGTTATTCCATTTCAGTTGAACGCGGTGATACCCCTCTATAACTGGCCGGAGCGCGTAGAGTACCTTAAGTTCATTGCCAGCACCGAGTTATATGACGCGGCCCAGATGCAGTTGGAGGCCCTGCCCGACCCGCCTACCTTAGATCAGGACAAAGATGTTCGCGAGAAGTCGCGAGGGCCGGGAATGATCGGTAGCAGGAAGCCAAAAGTAAAAGGCTGGACAACACAGCGCGTGGATCTGCACTGGCTTAACCCGACTTACAACCAAGTTGACCCGGCCACGATTGAAGAAATGCTCAACCAGGAAAGTCTGATGGATTTTGCCCTCGGCTTGTACTTTGAAAACAAAACCGACCACGAAAAACCGGCCATCCAGCTCAAGGCCATACTTCGCGATTTAACGGCCAACGTGCCGCTTCGGGAGCGGGGCTTATTGGGGGATCTGGGCCTGAATCTGGCCAACAAAATTGCCCGGGCACGCCGGAATAACCGCTACAAAAAGGCAATCCGGCAAAATCCTGAGCAGTTTAAGATTGTGTCGGAGGGCGATTCGTGGTTCCAGCATCCCCTTGTCACCGACACCATCGACCACCTCGCGGCCCATTACCCGGTGTTTTGTGTGGCAGCCGCCGGCGACACACTCCGCAACATCACGATGGCCAAAGGCACACCGCCCGTCGAGGAATACATCCAGGCGATCAACGAGCAACACCCCGACCTGTTTGTATTGAGCGGGGGCGGCAACGACATTCTGGGCGAGCAGTTCCGGCGGTACATCAAAGCGGACGTGCCACCCGGCTCGGCCCCGGCAGCGTATCTGGAAGACCTGCTCATGGCCGACCTCAACAGCCTGCAAACGATGTATAGGGCCGTATTTCAACAGTTGAAAGACACCAACCCAAACCTGAAGGTACTGGTGCATGGCTACGACTATATTATCCCGCTGAGTGTAACGAACAAAGGCTGGCTGGGTCGCTACATGATCGGGAAAGGCATCGACAGTCACGAGGTTCGCCAGTCGATTTTGAGGCATATTCTGGTTGAGTTCAACACCCGGATCAAGGCGGTTGCGGGTGAATTTCCAGACTCGGTATCGTATATTGAAACACCGGGAACAGTGGCCAACGATCAATGGTACGACGAGATTCACCCCAACGGCGAGGGTTTTGCACGGGTGGCTGACAAATTCAGGATGCGCATTGACCAACTGATGCGACCCTGATGTGGCTCATCCGTTTCCCAAACCCGAAAAACCACGACTAATTACCCGTAAGCTCCCCACTATGAACGACCTGCCGGTTATACTCTGCTATTTCGCGCAAAGCAAAGACGAGGATCATCTGGCAATGCTCGAACAGGAAGAAAATGCCATTCAGCTTGCCTGGGAGCCGTTGGTGACCGCAAATCGGGTGCAGTATGTGGCGCGGGGCAGTGGCCTGTCGACACCTGAACAGATGGGCCGCGACATCGAGACGTATGGCAACCGAATTGTGCTGTTTCATTTCAGCGGGCACGCTGGGCACGATACACTGTTGTTGAGCAACGGCGCGGGTGGCCCCGAAGGCATTGCCGGACTGCTGCAATCCTACGCCAAAAGCCTCAAACTGGTGGTGCTGAATGGATGTTCGACCCAGAACCAGGTTAACACATTTTTTGGGCGCGAAACCCCGGTGGTAGTGGCCACAAGTTGCGCCGTGAAAGACAAACACGCCATGCTTTTTGGTAGCCGGCTGCATCAGTTCCTGGCGGGTGGCAAGACCATTCTGACGGCCTATCGGGATGCCGTGCTGGCGGTTAAAAGCGTGGCTGACCTCGGTAAACTGTTGCCCGATCTGGTGGCCGAAACAACCACCGTGGTGCGGGGGGGAATGCTCGACACATCACACCCGGTGGGCAAAATCTGGGGTCTTTTCATTAAAGATACGGGCAACGGTTCGTTCATTGTGGAGGATATGCGCTGGCTCCCGGCTCCGGCCATCGGCGTTAAAAGGCCCAAAATAAATCCCGAAAAAGCCTACATTTTTGAACGCGACCAGGCTCCTTACTCCGACACGTTCAGCCAATATTTCGACCCGGCCCGCAACCCGACCCGCCCCCGTATTCAGCATTATCTGCTGGCAGGGGCGCGGGCCGAATCGCCCCTGGGCCTGATTCGTAAGTTCTTCTACGAGAGCATTATGCAGTCGCTGGACCGGCAGTTTTATTACTATTCATTCAGCGATCTGTTCGATGGGGGGCGGGTGGTGAACCTGAGCAAAAGCGACATTACGGTGGAACATATTCTGCGCCGGATGCTGCTGGCCGTAACTGGGCCAATTCCTGACTATGTCAATATCGGCATGAAAACGGCGGAGGATCTGTGCGTTGAGTTTTTCGGGCAGAATTATTTCAAACGGCGCGAATACGTGGTGATTGCCTTTCGGATGCCACCCGATGGCCTGACCGACATGACCACAAAAGCCATTCTCGATACCATCGCCCGGCTGAATGAATGGTCGGGGAAGTTACCGGACCGCGTGTCGTTCCTGTTTTTCTGGACTATTGAACAGGAACGATCCTGGACGGATAGGTTTCGAAGTAAACCTCTCAAACAAACCATTGCCCGTTTCGATGTGCTGCGGGTGGGACCGTTGCCGCCCCGAATATGGGTCATCAATCACGACGATCAATTCCTCAAAATGCCCCGGCGCGATGATATCGTCAATTGGGTGAATGATGCCTACCGTCCCGACACCAGGGTTGATATTCCCGACGATTTACTGGAAAGTCTATTCGGACAAAAGAACGTTGAAACTCTGGAGAACAAATTGCTCGACCTCATTGAAGAAGCTAACCTGCAACCCACCTGACCGCTATGCCACTTTTAGACCATTTCTCGTTTACGGATGCCGACATTCGGCAACCCCGGCTTCAACCCAGCCCAACCGATTATATCATTGAGTCGGGGTTGGACAATGCCGTGCGGGCGGCTGTGCTGCTCAAATTGCCCTTGTTGCTGACGGGCGAACCCGGCACCGGCAAAACCCAACTGGCCTATAAACTGGCGGCAGACCTCGCCCGGCAAACGAACGGCGGTTTTCTGGATAAACCGCTTCAGTTTTCGACCAAAACGACCTCGGCAGCCACCGATTTGTTTTATACCTACGACGCGCTCGGTCATTTCCACGCGGCTCACCTGAAAGACCGGCCCGAACCACCCGATGTGGCCGATTTTATTCAACTTCAGGCAATGGGGCAGGCGATTTTGTTAAGTCACGACCCCGTTCCCGACCGCTACCGGGCGTTGCCGGGCATTGACCGGAAAACGTCAAAAGGCTCGGTGGTGCTGATCGACGAGGTGGACAAGGCCCCCCGCGATTTTGCCAATGATCTGCTCAATGAACTTGACCGCTACGAGTTTACGGTTCGCGAAGATGAAAGCCGCCCCTTCCGCAAAGGCACGGCCCACCCGATTGTGGTAATCCTGACCAGCAACTCCGAAAAAAACCTGCCCGAGGCGTTTCTGCGCCGGTGCGGGTGCTACCATATCGAGTTTCCCGGCCCCGAGCAGCTCAAACGAATCGTGACGCGGCAGGTGTTTAGCAACGATGCGCGCTATGCGCAAAGTGAAACCGTGCGGCAGCAAGTGGAAGCCCGGCTAGACGAGTATGTGGCCAAGTTTGTGGCCCTGCGGGGTATTAATCTGAAAAAAAAGCCAGCCACTGCCGAACTCATTAGCTGGCTGTTTTTGCTGAAAGACGACATCCTGAATGACCGCACGATTCCTAAACTGCCCGCCGAAAAACGAGCCTCCAGCCTCAGCGTCCTGGCCAAACACCCCGATGATCTGATACGATTGAGAACGGAATTTTAGCACATGACAACAACCCTCCCCGTCCCCATTGGCGAACTGCTCGAACGACTTCGGGTGGAGGGATTTTCAGTGTCTCCAGCTCAATATGGGCGGTTATTCACGGTGGTCGAAGCGGTCTTCCCCAATGGCCTTTCAACAGAGACCAACGCCACTGATTTACAAGCTCTTGGTGAGTTAATCGGCCCGATCATTTGCCGCACCTTCGCCGAACAGGAGCATTTTGGGACGGTGTTCAATGCCGTGTTGGCCGGGCAATTTGCCCAACCCGAACCAATTGGTAATAAGCCTGTCGGCCTCGTTTCTCCACAGCCGGGCGGGGCATCAA
>JAJAYX010000665.1 GCA_026785985.1 Rudanella sp.
GGAGAGAACGGGCGTCGAATCGTCGGCAGCGTCCTGTACAATAACGTTGGATTCCATAAGAATAGGTGGTTAGGAAGTGAATCAGATGAGGACAGGGGTTTCCTGTTGAGCCGTGGGCGACGAGAGGGACATGGGTTGCCGTTCGCCGTAGGTGAGCGAACGCCAGAGCCATTCGAGGGGCCCAAACCGGAAATAGTGCAGCCAGAACACACTAAAAACCAGTTGAATCAACCAAATTTCGGCCACCACAAAATAGAGTTGATAAAACTTCAGATCGCCAAAATAGCCGAAGCCATAGCCATAAAAAAACAGCGTGCAAAGCACCGATTGCATGAGATAATTGGTGAAGGCTATTTGCCCCACGGCACCCACCGCCCGCCAAAGCCACGCACCAATTTCTAAGCGATATAGCACTAACACCAGGCTGGCCCAGCCCACCGCCGAGAACGCCCGCTCAAATGGCATACTAACCTCAGCAAGCGGCAACACATTAGTGCTGATGTACTTCGTAAAGTCCGTGATTTTCAACTCGGAAGCGGGCAGCGAAAGCCAGGCGATGAGCTGACCAACCAGCAAACCGCCCACGGCTAACATGGCGTATTCATTGGTAGTGAGCCGATTAGAGAAGAATCCCCATTTAAACAGGGCCATACCCAGCAACATCATGGAGGCAATATCCCACAAACCAGACTGGTAGAAAAACGGAGCCTCCATGCGTTGAATCTTAGGGAGTTGGTGGCTCCAGACGGTGGCATAGTCAGAGCGCATGGCCACGACCTCGGCACGGTCGGCTTTTTTGTCGTACTTATTGCCTTTTACCAAGCCCTCCCAGGTCGATTTCTCCTCTTTCTGGTCGTCGGTGAGTTTTACTTTTTTGGTCTTCTTTTCGGGTTTAGTTTTCTTTTCGAAAGCCACAACTTTCTGGTATTTCTCGTATTTCTGCTTCTGCTCGGCGAAATCCCAGTAGTTTTTGCCGCTATAAATCAGCCCAACCACCATGGCGCACACCAGCAACGCCCGCGCCGATAATCGCTTGAACGGAAAAAGCAGAATGCCTACAATGCCGTAGTGAAACAGGATGTCGTATTGCCACAGCAGGCCAATGGCATTCACCAAGCCAAACACAATGAGCCACAACTGCCGCCGAACAAACAACTCCGGCGCGGCCATTCCCGCCCCATCCCGATTTTTGGCCAGAAACAGGATAATTCCCGCGCCAAACAGCATCGAGAACAAAGCCCGCATCTTATTCTCGAACAAGACGTGAATGATGGTTTGCAACCAGTAGTTACCCCCATGCGGCCCCCGCACCAGTTGTTGAAGACTGGCTTCGGTCAACCCGAAAACCTGGATATTCATGAGCAGAATGCCCAGTAGGGCTACACCCCGCAGGATGTCGATGGTTGGAATGCGTTTGGTCCGCGCCACAGGCTGAACCACGGTAAATGAGGTATTCATGAAGTAATCAGCCATGGGTTTAGTTTTTATAGCATCAGGCTGTTTAGAAACTGTTCTGTTGGCGAGTAAATATAAGCGGTTTTTTTAGAGCTGATTCGAGACTTGTACTAACGGCAGTGTTAATAATTGTCAGCAGCTTCTAAAAGTAATAACCTGACACGCAGACTATGAACTAAAATGACCAGGTTGATACGAAACCAGCCTGGTCTAGAGTCTACCATTAGACTTTGCCTGTGGGTTTGTTTTTATTTTACGGCAGCAGGTGGAGTCAGATAGCGGGCCAGAAACTTGTAAATTTCTTCGCGCGAATCGCGGGCCAGTTTGGTATCGAGTCGATTGAAGCTGTGTCCCCCCGGCGCATCCTGATATATCTTATACTCGAACTTTTTCTCGTGGGCTTTTAGGGCGTTGATCAGCGATTCGACTTCCAGCACGTTCACATCCTCGTCGTTAGTATTGGTGTGAATGAGCAGGGGCGTTTTAAGTTTCTGCGCATTCCAGACCGGCGACCGTCGGCGGTATTCGGCTACGTTATCGGAGGGGTCTTTACCAATGTGATTAGCCGCCGAAAATATGGTTCGGTAGCTCTGGGGTTTGTAGCCCAGGCGGGCAATAATATCGGTAACCGGAACACCGGCATACGCTACTTTATAGTCTTCGGGATGATCGAATACGTTCATCAGCGAAATCATACCCCCATGGCTCCAGCCGATGATACCGACCCGGTCAGCATCAACCTGGGGGATGTTTTCAACGGCCCAGCGTTTACCGGCCAGCACATCGTCGTTTTCGAAATCGCCGTAGTCAATCTGATTGTAGAATGCCCCTCCGTAGCCAGCACTTCCCCGGTATTCGGGAGCCAAAATGAGGTATCCCTGATCGAGTAACTCCCGGACAACATGCGCATAAAGCGTACTAAAATCACCGTGTATCCCGTCATGTACGAAAATGAGCAGTGGCAACTTTTTGGCTGTTGCAAACTTCCTCGACACAAATGTATAGGCCGGAATTACAACGGGATTATTGGCGCCCTGCCCGGTCGGATTTTTGATTACGTGCGGGGGCTTGCTATCGTACCGAACTTTATCGATAATGGCCACGTCGCCCAATTTTTGATACCAAAGCAAATCATCGACACTTTTTGCCAATCCCTGATCCGAAAAGCGAAGATTTTCTTCTAATAAGCGAACGCGTTCGTTTAAATCAATTGGGGCTGAGGCCGTTTGGCTCGGGGGTGCCGTTTGTGCATAAGCAAAACCATGAATGAGGAGGGAGATTAATGTAGCGAAATACAGGTTGTACATAAGGTAGTGAGTTAAATTATTGGCAAAATACTATTGTTTCTGCCTAAGCTCCATTGTCACTTATGTTTCTCAAGCAGGAAGGGAAATTACGAATTTTGTGCTTTCTCTCTCCTTACTTTCCACAGTTAATGTTCCGCCATGCCCCTTCGTCACAATATCATAACTCAGTGACAGCCCCAAACCCGTGCCCTCACCCGTGGGTTTGGTGGTGAAAAACGGCTGGAAAATCTTGGCCTTCACAGCATCGGGAATACCCGTGCCGTTGTCGCCGACGCTCACTGTTACCTGATTGTCAAGCTGTTTCGTGATTACGCTGACTGTCGGTTTATAGCCCGTTTCTGCTTGTTCAGCCCGTTGCGAAACAGCATAAAAGGCGTTCTTGAACAGATTTAGCAGCACCCGCCCAACC
>JAJAYX010000666.1 GCA_026785985.1 Rudanella sp.
CCGTCGGGTCGAGTGGAATGGGAGCGTTTAAAAGACTTGTTCCCGTTTTTATCGGGGCAGGCGTTTTTTTGATGTTGGCTTTGTGAATTGGCTGGGCCAGCAACAGCGAGGAGCCAAGCAGCAGCCCGGCTATATATACGTACCGAAGCATACGGTCGTGAAGGAAGTTTGTTGAATTGAAATTAGCCGCACCTGGATCTCGATGCGGCCTGCACTATCTAACGATTGAGAAGCCAGAATCGTTTTGGTATTAAAGATAAGTAGCCATTTCCTGCTGTAAACGTCGCGCTTCATCTGCAGCCTTTTGCGCAAAATCAAGTCCACTTGAGGCATACAAAATGCTGCGCGATGCATTGACCAGCAAACCAACACCGGCGTTCATTCCTACCCGCGACACCTCGGCCAACGAGCCACCCTGCGCCCCAACGCCCGGCACAAGCAGAAAATGGTCGGGGACAATCTCCCGGATACGGGCTAGTTGATCTGCTTGTGTGGCCCCCACTACAAACATCAGTTGGTCGGGGGTGGCCCAGGTTTGCGCCGTTTCCAGCACAACGTCAAATAACTCCTGTTCACCAACGGGTTCGCCGGTGCGATGGATTCGCTGTCGCTGAAAATCGGCACTGCCGGGGTTAGAGGTCAGGGCCAGCAGAATAACCCATTTGCCGGGGTATTCAAGAAATGGCAACACGGAATCATGACCCATATAGGGAGCAACCGTTACTGAATCAAAGCTTAAACCAGCCGCTGAAGGGTCGAAAAAGGTGCGGGCATATAGCCCCGACGTGTTGCCAATGTCGCCCCGTTTGGCATCGGCAATGGTGAAACAATCTTTCGGAATATAGTCGAGGGTTTTTTGAAGGCTTTCCCAACCTCGTGGCCCCATTGCTTCGTAGAACGCAATATTGGGTTTATAGGCCACCGCAAACTCGGCGGTTGCATCGATGATCGCCCGATTAAAGGCGAAAACTGGGTCTGGTTCGTGCAACAGGTGGGAGGGTAGTTTACGGATGTCAGTATCTAAGCCTATGCACAGGTACGATTGTTTTTGACGGATGCGTTGGGTAAGTTCGGTGGCAGTCATGCAACGGTTTCACTAAAAGTCAGGTCGTCAAAGGTACTAACTACCGTTGTGCTTTCGTAACTTTGTCTCAATTCTCGGATTTACATCTAATTAGATCATTATGCAAGTCCGCCAAACATCGATTGAGGGGCTAATTGAGTTGATTCCGCGCGTATTTGAAGACGAACGCGGCCATTTTTTTGAACCATATAATAAACCACTTTTTGAAAAGTTAGGATTGCCGATGGAATTCGTACAGGATAACCAGTCATTTTCGGTGAAAGGGGTTTTGCGGGGGCTACATTATCAGAATGACCCCTATGCACAGGGGAAGCTGGTTCGTGTGATCAGGGGGCAGGTACTCGATGTGGCCGTTGATATTCGGGAAGACTCGCCCACGTTCGGCCACTATGAAACCTTTCTGTTAGATGCCAAACTATGTAACATGGCCTGGATTCCGGTAGGTTTTGCTCATGGCTTCGTGGCACTTGAGGAAAGTATTTTTAGCTATAAGTGTACAAACGTATATAACAAGCAGGCAGAAGGAGGTATCATCTGGAACGACCCCGACATTAATATTGATTGGGGGGTGAGCAATCCACTTGTATCTGAAAAAGACTTATTGTTGCCACCACTACGGATGTTATTTCCCCACGTGACAGTTTAAGCGATAGAACGTATGTTCATAAAAAAGGCAAGCCCAAAAGGCTTGCCTTTTTTATTCTGGCATCATTCGTGATAAATCAGGAATATAAATACACATTAACGTATGTGTTTATATTTTATGTCCAACGGCTTTTACTCCACAGTTGCCTATGTCATTCTCTTTCCTAACTCGCTCTCGGAGGGCTGCTCAACGGTCAAGCCTACCATCTGTGAACATCACAGATATGCACTGCCATATACTGCCCTGTTTAGGTGGAGGCCCTGAGAACCTCGAACAAAGTATGAAATTGGCTCGTCAACTTCATCGACTTGGGTTCCGACGGATTGTTGCCACCCCCCACATCATGGATGGATTCTACAACCCGTCGCCCGAACAGGTGCGAACGGCCGTGAATCAATTACAACGTACTCTGTTAGACGAAGGAATTTCGTTGTTCGTTGATACAGCAGCCCAATATTATATTGACGACGGATTGGTTCGCTTACTTGATTCGCGGAGCGAAATACTCCCGTTTGGAACCTACATCGACGCACCCCGTTCATTGATTCTCATCGAAACATCCCTCATTACCTTCCCTGATATTTGGTACGACATTACTGACCTGCTTAATGCCCGTGGATTGATGCCTGTTTTAGCGCATCCTGAACGATACATTTATTTACAAAATAACCGGGATTGGGTACGGCTGTTGCGCAACCGTGGCACACTCTTCAAAATTGATGTGGCTTCGTTAACGGGCCGCTATGGTCAGGGGGCGCGGCAAATGGCTGAGTGGCTTATTGAGCAGGGACACGTTTCGTTTATTGGAACCGAAATGAGCAATGAGCAGCATCTGCGCGTGTTTCGCGAAGCTCTTGCCTCTCCTTTCGGGCAACGGTTAAAGAGAGGGTAGTTTACTTCTCAAACATTTCCTCTACCACTTTTCGCCCTACTTTTCGGGCAGAAAGTGGGTTTTGACCCGTTACAATGCGTTCATCGACTTCAATGTGTGGCAGAAAGGGAATAAGCCCTTTGCTGTAGAAAGCAGTTTTCTTTTTCAACTCATCTTCAAGCAGGAAAGGTACTTCCTCGTCTAGCCGAATCAATTTCTCTTCCATGTTCGAGAAGCCGGTAATCTGCTTGTCGCGGATGAGTTGCGTACCGTCGGAAAGTTGCACATTCAGCAGGCCGCTAACGCCGTGGCAAACAGCCGCCACCATGCCATTGTTTTCATAAATCCGCCGGGTAATCTGCTGTAGTGCAGCACTTTCAGGGAAATCCCACATGGTGCCGTGGCCACCCGTCAGATAAATCAATTGATATTGCTCAGGCACCACATCGTCTAACTTGAGCGAGTTGTCTAACTTCTGTCGGATAGCCGGATTCTGATACCATTTTTCGTTGGTATTATCGCGCCGTTCAAGGCTTCGCTCATCAATGGGCACTGCTCCACCTGCGGGGCTGGCAATGTCGATGGTGAAGTTCCGATCCGCAATTTCGTCGTAGAAATGCGTGAATTCACTCAGCCACAGCCCCGTTTTATTTGGCTTATTGGGATAATCCGTGTGATTAGTGCAAATGATGAGTGCCTTCATATAATGTCTGAACCGCACGGGCGGCCCCGCCAGATTTTGAGGATTTGATCTTACTTAAATGAACCATTGTCCACTTGCTTACCCGTTCGATAGCTCCTGGGCGCGAACCTGAGCGGCTTTAATGCCCGCCACTAATGTATCAGATAAGGCACCCGCTTCGAACTGCCGGAGGGCAGCTTCGGTGGTGCCGCCTTTTGACGCAACAGCTTTAATGAGTTCGTCAAGCGATTTGTCGGCATTGTTGATTAGGTGGAATGACCCCAGCATGGTTTGTTTCACCAACAGGGTGGCCACACCTTCATCGAAGCCCATCTGCCGACCAGCTTCAACCATCGCTTTTACGACATAGTAAAAATAGGCCGGGCCGCTGCCACTCAGGGCCGTAACAGCGTCGAGCATCGCTTCGTCTTCCAGAAAAATAGACCGGCCCGTGGCGTTAATCAAGTTCTCGACCCGGCGCAAGTTGCTCAGATCCACTTCCTTAGCTGCCGTAAAGCCCGTGATTCCCATACCCAGCATGGCGGGCGTGTTGGGCATTGCCCGAATCACGAGTGGGTGGTTGAGCCGTGCCTGAATCTGGCTCATTGGAATACCCGCCATGATCGACAACACCACCTGATTAGGTTTTATAACAGCAGCCAGTGCTTCGCAAACGCTCGCAAAATCCTGGGGTTTCACCGACAGAATGACGAGGTCGTATTCCGATACACGTGGCCCGATGGTGTCGACTACCATGCCCGCTTTCTCAGCCGTGAGAGCCGCCGACCGCTCGGCACTTTTCTCGATCAGAAGCAGATCGTCTTTTTTTACCAGATCATATTGCAAAAACGACTTTGCAAACGCCATGCCCATATTTCCGCACCCAACAATAGCGATTTTCATATTATTTCAACACCTCTTCCAACTTCTGCTCCAGGGCTGGGCCACGGAGGTCTTTGGCAATAATTTTACCTTCTTTGTCAATTAAAAACGTCTTTGGAATACCCGTAACGCCATATTGTTGAGCCGCTGCCGATTGCCAGTAACGCAAATCCGATACGTGTGTCCAGGTCAGGTTGTCGTTCCGAATAGCCCGCACCCAACTGTCGCGGCTCTGATCGAGCGATACACTGTAAATGGTGAAACCTTTTTCTTTATACTTGTTGTACATCCTGACTACGTTGGGGTTTTCCATCCGGCAGGGGCCGCACCACGAAGCCCAAAAGTCGATCAGAACATATTTACCGCGCAACGACGATAGCGGAACGGCGGCTCCAGTGGTGTCGTTAAGCGCAATATCAGGCGCGATGCCCCCCATCATCAGGCCCCGAATCCGGGCAATGTTGCCAATAAAGCCTTTAGCTTGCGGACTGTTAGAGTTTTCGCGCTCAAACCGTTGGGCCAATGTGTCTAAAGTTGGGAAGTCCGCATCAACGTTCAGGAAGTTGGTAGCAAACAGGGCCACAAGCGACGTGCCCATGTCGGGTAGCATAGCTTTCACCTTGCTCGTAAAGTCTTTGGATGCCTGCTCCGACTGGGCCATAACGGCATCCATTTTCTTCTGGTCTTTTTTGGTAGCCGCATCATTATATTGATTCTGCCAGGCCGTGTTTTTAACCCGAATATCCTCATAATGAGTCATTAACTTACCATAATGCTCCATATTTTTGGAACCCGTTACGACGGCCTGACCTTTTTTACCGGTTTTGATGTCGGTCGTAAAACCGTCTGCAGTCAGGTTCAGAGTTTCACCTCCTTCCAGTAAAACCACAACTTTCTGGCCACCCATAACATTCACCAGATAAACACCACCCCCATCGGGTACGCGGGTTTTGAGGGTAAATCGGTTGTCTTTGTCCAGCTTTGCCGAATCGAGCCGGATGGCAGGCTGACCGTTGCTTTCCATATAGACTATACTGCCAGGACTGGCACTTTTGATCTTACCCAGAATAGTGACCTCCTTCAACGCGGGCGCGGGCTGTGGGGCCGCTGTTTGTGCCAAAGCCGAAATCATTGTAAAGCCCGATAGAAGGGCTACGCCAAGAAGTTGTTTTGTGTTCATTTTACTTCAACAATTCGTTTACGATCAACTGATTAACCAGTTTTGGGTCGGCAGACCCTTTCGACTTTTTCATTACCTCACCCACAAACAAACCGAGCAGGTTTTTTTTGCCTTTTCGGTATTGCTCCACTTTGTCGGGCCAGGCTGATAATACCTCGCTTACCAACGTTTGCAGCGCATCAGTATTGCGGTTCTGTTCCAGCCCGTTGGCTTTGGCCAGATCAGCCGCTGTTTGGTTGGGGTGGTTCATCAACAAACCAAACACGGTTTGTGCGGCCGTCTGACTAATGGTGCCGCTGTCTATCAACGTAATAAGCCCCCCAAGTCGTTCGGCAGAAACCGGAAAACGGCGTTCGCGGACGGTTTTATCATTGAGTTGCGCCCGCACCGGCCCCATCAGCCAGTTCGACACGGCTTTGTGGTTCGGAGTATGCTGGCAAACGGCCTCAAAAAAATCGACCATCTCGCGGGCATCCGACAGTTGAGTGGCATCGTAGTCGGGCAGGCCGTAATGGGTGGTCAATTTCTGATAAACCTCCGCTGGCAGGGCGGGCATGTTGGCCCGAACGTCTGCGATCCATTCCTCCGACACCACCAGCGGAGCCAGATCGGGGTCGGGGAAATACCGATAATCGTTCATCGTTTCCTTTTCGCGCATGGCATAGGTGATGCCCGTGGCCGCATCGAAGGTGCGGGTTTGCTGGGTAATTGGCTCCCCGGTTTCCATAGCTTCCACCTGCCGTTTGAATTCGCCCTCGACTGCACGCTGCACATTCCGAATCGAGTTCAGGTTTTTTACTTCGACTTTTGTACCGAGGTGGGTTTCGCCTTTCAACCGAATCGACAGGTTCACGTCGCACCGCAGCGAGCCTTCTTCCATGTTACCATCGCAGATATCCAGATAGCGCACCAGCTTCCGAACCTCGGTCAGATATTGCCCGGCTTCCTCTGCCGACCGAATACACGGCTCCGTCACCATCTCAATCAGGGGGGTTCCGGCGCGGTTGTAATCTAAGTTTGTGAAATTACCCTCATCGTGGATGCTTTTTCCCGCGTCTTCTTCGAGATGAATGTGGTGAACCTGCACATCGTATTCGATGGTGGGCTTGCCGTCACTGTCTTTGAGTTTAACCCGGATACTGCCCCCAACACAAATTGGCGTTTTGTCCTGCGAAAGCTGATAGCCTTTGGGGAGGTCGGGGTAAAAATAATTTTTGCGGGCAAACACGTTGTAGCGGGTAATGTCGCAACCACAGGCCAACCCCATTCGGATGGCGTATTCAACGGCTTTGCGGTTCAGTTTGGGTAGTGTGCCGGGGTGCGCCAACGTAATGACACTCACGTTGGTATTCGGTTCAGAACCAAACGAGTTAGCATCAGCCGCGAAAATTTTGGCATTAGTCAATAATTGGCAATGCACCTCAAGGCCAATGACGGCCTCATAGTTGGCAAAAACCTCCGGGGGAAATGAAACTGCGGCTACCATGCGTACTGAAAAGACTGTTATTCAGCAAAGATAGGTCATTTGACGTGTCGCGCTCAAATCACATTTAGCCGGTATTTCAAATAGGTTTGTGCAAGCAGGGCAATTTTTTTGGCATCGGGCACCCGAACGCGCTCCGTTTGGATTTGCGCCACGGGCAGTGCTTTGATCTTATTGAAGAGGGTTTGGTAGTAGGTATAAGCCAGATAAACGCCCATTCTGGCCCCCCGTGGCAGATTCATAATACCAATATAGGCTTCGTCGAAGTCGCGTTGAATATCATCTTCGATCAATTCTTTGGCATCGCGGGAGAAATCGTTAAAATCAACGCCGGGGAAATAGGTGCGACCCCGTTCCTGATAATCGCTTTTAACGTCGCGCAGAAAATTCACTTTCTGAAAAGCCGCTCCCAGTTTTCGAGCCGGTTCGCGAAGGCGGTCATAGTCGGGGCAGTTGCCTTCGCAAAACACGCGCAGACACATTAGACCCACCACTTCTGCCGAGCCGTAAATATATTCACAGTATTCTTTGGTATCATAGTCTTGGAGGTACAGATCCATTTCCATGCTTTTCAGGAAAGCGTCGATCAACTCCCGCTCGATGTTGTATTGCCGCACCACCATCTGAAACGAGTGTAGTACCGGGTTCAGGCTAATCCCTTCCTCAATGGCTTCATAAGTGTCGTGACGGAACCGGTCGAGCAGCGTCTTTTTGTCGAAATCGTGAAAGGTATCCACAATCTCGTCGGCAAACCGAACGAAACCATAAATGGCGTAGATCGGCAGATGGAATTTACGATCCAGCGTTTTTATGCCGAGGGTAAACGAGGTGCTGTAATTTTCGGTTATTAATTTACTGCATTCCAGTGCCGTCTGGTTAAATAAGGCCATCATAGCTTTTACGTGGGTAGGAAAGGACGAAATATGTCGTCAAAACAAGTTAAGCAAATTCTTTGGCAACTTCGTCAGCCACCACTAAACCAGATATCAGGGAGGGAGGCACTCCCGGTCCCGGCACAGTTAGTTGTCCCGTATAAAACAAGTTGGCGACTTTTTTGTTCTTGAGCGATGGCTTCAGCAACGCCGTCTGCATCAGCGTATTAGCTAAACCATAGGCATTACCTCGAAACGCATTATAATCGGCTTTGAAATCACGATGGGCGTAACTGCGTTTGTAGACAACATGATCCCGAACTGTTTCACCAACATAACTTTCTAATCGACTCATAATGAGATTATAATAATGTTCTCGTGTCGGTTCGTCGTCCACCAGATCGGGCGCAACGGGAATAAGCAGAAATAAATTCTCGCATCCTTCAGGGGCTACGGTCGAATCTGTTTTCGAGGGAGCTGATGCGTAGAAAAGAGGGCGGGTTGGCCAACGGGGGTGGGTATAAATCTCTTCGGCGTGAAGTGCGAAATCTTCGTCGAAGAATAGGTTATGGTGTTGCAATCGGGGAATCTGTTTATTCACTCCCAGATAAAACAGGAGCGATGAGGGGGCTAGTACGCGCTTTTGCCAGTAAGCGTCATCGTAATTTCGTTGGTCGGAGGCTACCAAACTTGTTTCGACGTGGTTGTAATCGGCACCAGCCACCACTACATCGGCCTCAAAAGTGCCTTTGTTAGTTATAACCCGATTGGCAATTTTAGTCCCGGCTGGCACGTCGATTTTTTGAACAGTCTGATTAAGCAGAATTGTAACGCCTTTTTCTTCGGCCAGACTAACCATTGCGTTCACAATCTCGTGCATACCGCCCATCGGATACCAGGTTCCCAGTACCATCTCGGCATAGTTCATGAGACTATACATGGCAGGTGTGTTTTGGGGAGTAGCTCCCAAAAACAAAATCGGGAACTCAACAAGCTCCAGTAGTTTCGGGTGGCTGAAAAATTTTCGGGCGTGGCTGGCAAATGATTGGAAAATATCGAGCCGGGTAACATCATAAAGCAACTTTGCGCTCATGAACTCTGTGATGGAACGGCTGGGTTTCCAGACAAAATTATTGATACCAACATCGTATTTGTAAGCGGCCTGCCGAAGAAATTCGTCTAGTTTTGGTCCGCTGCCGGGTTCGATGGATTCGAAAAGCAGTTTCAGATTATCCAGACCAGCGGGGAGGTCAATGGAATCGTTGGGGCCAAAAACGACTTTATAAGAAGGGTCGAGCCGAACAAGGTTGTAATAATCGGACGGTTTTTTCCCGAAACGGGCAAAGTAAGTCTCGAAAACGTCGGGCATCCAATACCAGCTTGGCCCCATATCGAAGGTGAATCCTTCAGCCCGAAACAGCCTGGCCCGGCCACCGGGCATCTCGTTTTTTTCCAGAATCGTAACGGCGTAACCTTTGTCAGCCAGGCTGGTAGCTGCTGACAGGCCGGCAAAGCCCGCCCCAATTACAATTACTCGCTTAGGCATAGTACGATATAAGGTGAAATGCAGAATGGATGATGAAGAATGAACGGGTAAACGACACACATCTTTCATTTTCCATTATACACCTGCCCCTACAACTGCCTTTTCCATCAGTTGGTTTTGTACAAAAGCAAAAAAGTTGGTCGCAAAGCAACCAACTTTTCGGAACCTTCCTCTTTTTTAACCAAAAACTACTCAATCAAGGTCTTTGTACGAGCGAAGTTGTAAAAAGTCACTCGATTATGCTGCGTAGTACGCATAAACTTTCAATTTATCTTTCAATTCTTTGCGGGCGATGTGAATCCGGTTCTTAACAGTGCCGATGGGTATATCCAGTTTAGATGCGATCTCGTGGTATTTGAAGCCCCGGAAGTGCATCATAAAAGGAGCGCGGTATGTTTCATCCAGATTATTAACGGCCCGACTGATATCTTCCTGTGCAAATGTTGAGTACGCCCCGTTATCCGTGCTGTTAGTTATCGTATTGATGTAGTGCAGGTTATCAGTCGTATCAATGAATGTGTTCTTACGAACCATACGCTGATAATTCGTGATGAACGTATTTTTCATGATGGTATACAACCACGCTTTCAGGTTCGTACCGTCGGTATATTTGTCCCGGTTTGTAAACGCTTTGAGCAACGTATCCTGTAACAAGTCGTTTGCATCTTCAACGTCTTTTGTCAACCGAAGGGCAAAAGGGCGGAGAGATTTCGAAACTTTGCCAATATGATGAGTGAATTCGAGCGCTGTCATGGTTGTTCCGTTTTATTTTGTTGAGCCAAATCTACATACCGTTTAAACAAAAACACAACCAAAATTTAAAGAAAAACTTTTTACCCCTTAAAAACCCCTTAAAATGCTCAAATGCAATGATTTAAAAATTGCCTCCATTGGGCTATAAGGGATATTTTTCAGGATTGGGATGTGGAAAGGTGGGGAATATTTACCCCATAGTGTAGAAATCCACGAACAAAATCTGTTTAAGATTTATGGCTTAACGTTAAACAGTTCGGGATAAGCGGGCCACCGATTACAAACTAAAGCCCGCTGTCAATTGTTGACAACGGGCTTTAGTTTGTATTCGGTGGTAACTAGTTAATTGAGGGGTGGGCATTATTGAAAAGTGGTTCTAAACGCTTGCATGCTGCCCAAATCCCGTTGGTTGGTGTAATTATCGTACATCATCAATTGGACCGTGCAGGTGGCCATCAGTAAATAACTGTTGACGCGATCTAAGCCCTGATAAGGTAGTTGATGCTCACCGGTGAGTCCCGTTAAGTCTTTCAAATGAGCAAAACACGGTTCAATTGATGGTTTACGACGGCTATACCCTAACCGACCCAAGACACAACCAGCCAAATCGTTGTAATAACGCTGAAAGGAGCTGAGCAACTGGTCCGCTTTGAAGAGCGAAGGGGTGATGACTAACACGGAAAACTGTTCGTAAAGGGCCTGTAGAGCCGCCAGGGAAAAGTAGCCCTTATCTGCCATCACCATGCTTAGATGAGTGCGTAGGGGCGTAACTAACGTTTCCAGAAGGGTATAGTCTTTGGTTGACGCAGTGGTCACGGCGGCCATCAGGGGAAAACGATACCGATTGCAAATCAGATGCAACCCGTAGCCAAATCGCCATCCGTGATAGTCGCTTTTGGCCCAGGATGCCTCCGTATCAATACTGGGGTGGGGGACTACCCCTTGGGCCATGTGCTTAGCGTGCCACAGACCGCCTAAAGCCCGAAACACACTCTTGTCTGCATACGCCCAGGCGTAGCCAAAAATGGAGTGGTCGAGTTGATCACACTGACGGGCAATGATAGGCATAAGTACTTTCAAAACAGCGGGTAAGATTAGGAATCGACGGCGAATAGTTTTTCGGTCAGGTGCTTGTTTCCACCCTAACAAGGCGTGATGGGCGGTTGCCCATTTGTGCATAGTCTTAAAGGCATGAATCTGTTTGATGTGCATGATCATGAAAAATAACACCATAGAAATGGTCGAATACTGTTGGGGTTTACCCCGCTTAGCTTTGGCCGGAGGCTGGGTCTGCCAAGACTGGGTAAGGAAGTTGGCTAAAGCGTCTAACTTTGTCTGCATGGAACCGGATGTGTTAGTGATTGATTTGGTCGTCAACCCCTTAACATACGCTGGTTCCTATTTATGCCCACCCCTCA
>JAJAYX010000667.1 GCA_026785985.1 Rudanella sp.
CCCACACGGCCATGTACGAAATGGTCTGGGCATCGGGGTTGGTTTTGAGGGTTTTCAGCAAAATATCGGTGTACCAGTTTTTTAGACTGACACGTTTATTTTCAAGAAATACTGGAAAATGTTTGGAATTCTCAACCTATTCTTAGTCAGATAGTTATACAACCTCTTGCCAATAGTGAATAAATTAAAGGTGCCTTTCTGTACCTTGTAAACCCGTTTAACCCAAGCGCGCCTAACAGCCAAAATTGTCCCTAAACCGACTAACCACAGGTACGCTAACCCACAAATAATCAACAGACGGTCTATCTTCTCAGGATCAAGCAGTTTGGATTGATGCAAATGAAACCCTTGACTTTTAAAGTCTTTGAATAAGGTTTCGATCCGAAACCGCTTTCGATAATAACCCGTTGCCAGAAGCCCTAACGCTAAATTCGTTAACAGGTAAATCGGTTCTTTAAACCCAGTCTCATGCCCCAGCACAAAGTGGGTAAAAACGCCCTTACTGAGCTTACAGTCTGGAATGAACAAAGAGGTCTCTTGCCCCACACCCAGATCTTTACCCTGAAACTTTTCTGTATCATAGGTACTCAACAGAGTATCTTTTGCTGTGCGAAGGACATACTCAAATCGGAGTTTTTGCAACTCTCTGATCCAATCTTGTCCATCATACTCGCCATCTCCCAGCATGACACACCGTACAGCAGGCAAACCCGACAAGAGTTTAGATAGCTGTCCCAAGAGCAACAAATGGTCTTCCTGGGGGAAATGACCTTTGGGTGCCTGAATCGTTTTCCAGAGCAGTGGCAGGGCTTTGCCTTTCCACCGTACACTAACCATCAGCGTCTGACAGCTTGTCCCAATAACAGAGCCATCAATGACAAAGACCAACTCGCCCATTTGGATCGAAATTGCGCTTAACAGTCTAGCAATGAATGGAGTATAAAAAGTGTCAGCATCAACCCATTTATTTTCTAACCAGCGGTCATTCTTTTTAACCTGGCTCATTGCTTGACTGTAACCAGGCTGTTTATCGGCCATCTTACCGGACGATATATGCTGGCTGTCAATCAAGGCGGTGAGCATACTCACCAGATTATTGAATCGTCTCAAGTGGTTGCCTTGCAAGTTTGAGGGGTATAGGCTTTTCAAGCCTGATTCTATACTTTTGTACTTATTAGAGTATTTCAAATAGCCGCTATGATACTATCGGGCGGCTATTTTTCCGAATAAATACTCCATAATAAAAGTGTCAGTCTAAAAACGCCAAACCATGACAAATCTCATGAAAAAAGAAAGTCTGCCTCCGCACCAAAAAGACGGAACAGGCGGGTCAAAAACAATGGTCCTGGCTGACCTGACAGGGAAAAAGGTAATCTGTAAAACCTTTGTGCCAGGCGACCGGATGGCCCCGCACCATGCCCCGACCGAGGTGTTCGTGCTGGTGCTGGACGGGCAAATGGATATTTCGCTGGAAGACGAAACGAACCGGTTTATAGCAGGTGATTACGTCGTTTTTCCAGCCGGTATGACACACGCGCTGACGTGCATAGAAACCGCCCGGCTATTGATTTACCGGTAATGAATACGTCCCGCCTTCATTTTCAATCCAATGACCAACAGCATGAAAAACAGTACTACACCAGTAAAACGGGTTGCCCTTCTGACGGCCATCGCCGGACTGATTGGCCAGGCATCACCGGTACTGTCCCAGCCAACGGCGGCCACTGACGTTTGGAGTCAGCCCGGCATCATTGGCATGGTGGCGGTATTGCTGCTGGTAGTAGTGAGTGTAGCCCTGCTGGCCATCGTCCGGCTGGGGCGCGTGGTGCAGCAACTCAGTACTCAACCCGACGACGAACGGGAACAGGAATTCGACGAGACCGTGGCCAACCTCACCCCCGCCCAACTCGCGCTGATTCTTGAACGCCGAAACGCCGTAGCGACGTACTTGTCGGGCGACGAACTGGCGGGTGACGGCTACGCGCACGATGAGCTGGGCTTAGTCAGCCATGTCACCACGGATATGCACGCCCCGCTGGTGGCGGAGAAAAAACGAACGTTTCGGTCGAGCGACGTAGACCCGAAACTGATTCAATTAGTGAGTGCCTACCTGCTCTGCGCCACGTTCTGGCTTGTTTTTGGTACGCTCGTCGGCTGGTATGTGGGCGTAAAGTTCGTCCGGCCCGACGTCGACCACCTCGAATGGCTGTCGTTCGGGCGGCTGCGGCCCGTGCATACCAACATGGTGTTCTGGGGCTGGACCTCGCTGGCGATGCTGGGGCTAGGTTATTTCGTGGTAGCCCGTACCGGCAACACCCGCCTGTTCAGCTACCGGCTGGGCTGGGTGTCGCTGCTGCTCATCAATGTCAGCGTCATCATCGGGTCGATCTGTCTGGTGGCGGGCATCAACAATGGCGGGGGCGAATACCGGGAGTATGTCTGGCCGGTGATGATTCTGTTTGCCATCGGGCTAATCATCGCATTCGTCAACTTCTACCAGACCGTTGCCCAGCGCAGTACCGGCGAGATCTACATCTCGAACTGGTATTTGCTGGCGGGCCTGGTCTGGGCCATTACCCTCTCGGTCATCGGTTACCTGCCGTTTTACCAGAACGGGCTGGGTGAAACCGTCATTCAGGGCTACTACATGCACATGGGTGTGGGGATGTGGTTTATGACCTTCACGCTGGGCCTTGTCTATTATTTTCTGCCGATGTCGCTCAACAAGCCCATCTACTCCTACTCGCTGGGCGTTCTGGCGTTCTGGACGCAACTGCTGTTTTACTCCCTCATCGGCACCCACCACTACGTATTCAGCCCGCTGGAGTGGTGGCTGCAAACCATCGCCATCGTCTTCAGCGCGGGTATGTTTATCCCGGTGCTGGCTGGCACGACCAATTTTCTGATGACCCTCAAGGGCAGCGGCAAACACATCGCCGATAGTTACTCGCTGCCGTTTCTGCTGGTGGGTATCCTGTTCTATTTCGTCGGGTCGGTGCAGGGGTCGATGCAGGCGTTCCGGTTTACTAACCTTGTCTGGCATTTCACGGATTTCAACGTGGCCCATTCGCACATCACCATGTATGGCATCGTCGCCTTTCTGCTCTGGGGCTGTATTTATACGGTGGCCCCCCGGTTTCTGGGCCGCGAGCCGAAGCAACTGCTGGTAGGCGTTCATTTCTGGCTAGCCCTCATCGGGCTGCTGGCCTACGTGGTGCCGCTGATGGTGGGCGGCACGCTTAAAGGACTGAGCTGGATGGCCGACAAACCGTTTCTGGAGAGCGTTGTGCTGATGGCTCCTTTCTGGCTCTGGCGGGCCATCGGCGGTACGCTGATGCTGCTCTCGCACTTTGTCTTTGCGTACAACCTCTATGATATGCTGCTCCGAAAGCCGGTTGTGCGGACTTCGCTTCCCCGTTTAACGTCCCTGACTCATGTTTGACTTCCATAAAAATCACCGGTTATTAGTGGGTACAGCGGGCGGTATCTTCTTGTTTCTGAGCTTGTTGATCGCCGTCAAACCGGCCTACACGGTGCAGGAGAATAACGCCCCGCTGCCCGGTTCGCTGCCTGCCAACGCCGAGATCAGGGCAGGTATGAACGTTTTCATCGAGGAGGGGTGCGTGGCCTGCCATACCCAGCAGGTTCGCAACATCGACATGGACAAGATGTGGGGTGGCCGACCCGGTATTCCCGCCGATTATGCCTGGCGGCAACGGATCGACAACCTGCGGGCCACGCCCTCCACGCTGGGTACCGAGCGCACCGGACCCGACCTGACCGAGATCGGCGAACGGCAGCCCAGCGAGACCTGGCATTACCTGCACCTGTTCAACCCCCGCACCGTGGTAAAAGAGTCCATCATGCCCGCTCACCCGTGGCTGTTTCGGAGCGTGGCATCGGTGGGCCAATACGACAACGAACTGACCGTGTCGGATGAGTACCGGGCGGGCGACCGGGGCCACATCGTCCCGACCGAGAAAGCCCGGCAATTAGTGGCTTATTTAGTATCGCTCAAGCAGGTAGACTTGCCCGACGGCACGACCGCACCCGCGTTCATCGAGTACAAAAAAGCCCCGCCGACTGTTGCCGCCAATGCGCCCGGACCCGGTGCGGCAGCAGCCCTGCCCGACGGAGCCGCGCTCTACACCACGCACTGCCAGGCCTGCCATCAGGCCAACGGGGAGGGACTTAAAGGCGCATTTCCGCCCCTGAAAGGCAGTGCGGTCGTGAACGACGCCAACGCGGAGTTGCTGGCGCAGATCATTTTGCAGGGCTACAACGCCCGCGAGGAATACGCCGTGATGCCTGCCTTCGGGGCGAAACTGTCGGACAGCGAGATAGCCGCCATCGCCACGCACGAACGGAGTTCATGGGGCAACAAAGCCGCGCCCCTCACCGCCGATTTTGTGAAGAAAATTCGCGAGACCATCAAGACAGAAACGACGGCCACAACCGCCCGATAACGCCATGAAAACCTACCTCCTCACCACCCTCGGCTGGCTCCTGCCCACGGTCGCGCTGGCCTGCCCGGTCTGCGACAAACGCCAGCCGAAAGGCTTTGCCGGAATCACCCACGGCACCGGTCCCGAAGGGGCTTTCGACTATTGGATGCTCTACGGCTCCATTGCCGTTGTCGTGCTGACGCTGCTACTCTTGGTCCGCTTTATGATCCGGCCCGAAACCCGCGCTATGAACCGCCTGAAACAACAGCACTTTATCGACTGGAACCATGAGTAAGACCCGACAAACCGTCCGGCTGTTTATCGACGACAACCCAACGCCCTTCGGCGAATACGCCCCACCGGTCAAAATTGATCTCGACACGACCCGATTGGTGGATGGCGACCACGTGCTGAAAGTGGTGGCCCGCTCCTCGAACGGCAAAGAAGGCATCCGGCTGATTCCGTTTACGGTGCGCAACGGCCCGGCTATTTCCATCATCGGTCTGGACGAGGGCGACACCGTATCGGACATTATCCCCGTCACGGTCAGTGCGTATGGCAGCGAGCAGACCGATGCGTTCGTCATTACAGCCTCCGAAACCCCCAAGCCCATTCCGGCCTGGGTCTGGGCCACGCTCATCGGGTTTGTGGGCTGGGGCACGTATTACATGATCAGTTACTTCATCGTTTAATCACAAGGCTCTTCTTTATGGAATTACCCGACACCCTTTCGCAGGTCATTGACCGGCTCCGGCAACAGGGCTACACCGAAGACCTGAACCGGCACGAGGATAACCCGCTCTGGCTCAACCCGGATGCCTACGAGGTTGATGAAGTTTATCGCTTTGAAGGACTAACTAATCCCGACGACGAGTCGATTCTGTACGCCCTCTCCTCGGTGCATTACCAGTTAAAAGGCGTCCTCGTCAATGGCTACGGTCCGTCGGCCGACGCCGATACGGCAGCCCTTGAACAACGGCTGCACCGGTGGCCGGTCGAGTAATAATTTCACTCATTCTCTCAACGATTAACCACTCATGGACAAGGACTTACTTGGAAAAACGGCATTGGTAACCGGGGCCGCTTCGGGTATCGGCAAAGCCGTTGCGCTGCTCTACGGCCAACACGGTGCCAATGTAATGCTGTCGGACGTGGACGAAACGCAGGGGCAGCAGGTTACTGAACAACTAAATGCCGGTGGTGCCGACGCCCGGTTTTTTAAAGCCGATATAGGCGACCCGATTCAGTGCCAGCAATTAGTGCAGGAAACCGTCTCGGCGTTTGGTTCGCTCGACATCGCCTGCAACAACGCCGGTATTGGTGGCGAGATGAACCTGACTGCCGACTATAGTCTGGAAGGCTGGCAGCACATCATCAACGTAAACCTCAACAGCGTCTTCTTTTGCCTGAAATACGAACTGGACGTGATGCTTGGGCAGGGTGCAGGCGTAATTGTCAACATGGCCTCCATTCTGAGTCAGGTTGGAACGCCCGTTCGCCAGGGTACGTAACGGCCAAACACGGCATGGTCGGGCTGACGCAAACGGCCGCCCTTGAATACGCAGCGCAGGGTATTCGCATCAACGCTGTTGGACCTGCCTACATCGATACACCTTTGTTAAGTCAGTTGTCGCAGGAAGTTAAACAACAATTGGTTGGTTTGCACCCGATTGGTCGCTTAGGAAGGGCGGAAGAAGTCGCCGAGTTAGTTATCTGGCTCAGTTCCGACAAAGCGTCCTTCGTTACTGGAGCGTATTACCCGGTTGATGGCGGGTACCTGGCCAGGTGAAAAATGGATCTCGATGAACGAACGATGAACACGCAAATTCAGCCGGAAAGTAGACACCCCGGTGACGTATTTGCTCAGTGCTGACACCGCTTGTACCTGGGTCGATGCTCACCAATGTATCGAATCAGTGCTGTCTCCGTGGTTTGTGAACTTGAACCCACCCCGGCCCTGTCCCCTGACGGGCCGGAACCGTATCCCACCAAATCACTCTGAATCTTTAAAACTCATTCCGGCCTCTGCTGAGCGTAGTTTCAACTACGTTCGAGCGATTGCCGGTCTATGACCGGCGCAATTCGGAGAATTGCAAACGCTGCGACGTAGTCATAGACTACGCCGAACGGAGAGACGCTATTTTCTAATTACGGTTACTACTAAGCCGATTGCTACAACCGTATCTACGATGTTCCATAACTCCCGGCCAAGTGATATTTTCAACAATGGCTGAAAAAGCACAGCTAATGCCACATAAATGATAGTTCCTGTTTGATTCTCCTCCTCGTTAGCTTGAAAGGCCAATATTCCAAAACCAACCATAGCCATAAATCTAACTAACTGATAAAAGCCATAAGGCATATCAAAAAGGCAAAGACCAAGAAGAGCCGCTATTCCTAATTTTAAAATATTGCTCATAACTTAAAATATTACCCTACACCTTTTATATTTCCTCTAAGTATTATACTTTGTTCATCTACGACCTGGGATGTCCAGTAACCTGTTGTTTTAAATTCTTTAAGAATTGAGTCTGCAATACTCATAAGTGATCCCCCTGAGAGCCCTAATGCTCCCCTATATATATGGTGCCTACCAGTGCTCAATTCTTCATCAATGTCCATCAACAAAGCTTTATAAACTCGGTTGTTAGCAAGCTTGGGATTGTCATTGTAAACTCTAACCCATGTTGATTTGTCAGCCATTACATCTCTTTTGAGTTTATCCGCTATTTGGTCGAAAATGGTGCTTCGGCCAAATTTAGTTTTTGCTTCTTCAATTATTGTCAGAATCGTTTTAATCTCAAGAGGAGCGAATATTGTGTCAAAGAATCCCATTATGCTGATTGTTACAATTTTTCAGATTAGTAGAAATTAATAACCTGTACGTCTTTCTTCAATTAATGAAATGCTACTTCCGTGGTCTGTGAACTTGAACCCACCCCGGCCCTGTCCCCTGACGGGCCGGAACCGTATCCCACCAAATCACTCTGAATCTTTAAAACTCATTCCGGCCTGTCAGGGTACAGAGCCGGGGTAGGGGAATCTGGCCTCTCAACCCGAAAATTACCGCTGGTGGTCGGCGCGGTTTTATGAGATAGGGG
>JAJAYX010000668.1 GCA_026785985.1 Rudanella sp.
AGTGCAATATCATACTCCAAAAGTAGGCTTTTCAGCCGTTTTCGCAATCCAATTTGGTTTGACTATAACAACCGTCTTTTGTGAACCAATTTATCCAGTTCACAATCGCCACACGAATGATCTGTTTACGCCACTGACCATCGTGCCCAACTGGCTCAACCACCAACTCATCGCCAAACCGGACAAAGGGCATCATGGTCTGGAGTTGCAATGCGTACTGTTCCTTCGCATTGCCCACAGGCCATTGCCGAACAATTTTTCCATTTCGCCGGATCGACACCCGGAACGGCACTTGCTTGTGGTTAGCCGATCTGAGGTCGCCCTCCACCAGTGCCAGCACCCCTCGCGTATGGATCGAGAATGCGTTGTAATCGACCGGGCGGTTGTCAACTGTCACGGGGTTCCTGTATAAATTGGCTTGCAATTGCGCGTTGGCCAGTTTCACCAGACCAGGCAACAGCATAGAAATGATCAGGATATGTTTCATGGCTTTATTGAATCACGATTTCATTGTGAGGGAGGGCATAACGGTTATCCAGGGTAAGCAGCACGATATGGTCGCCTTTTTTGCATTTGGCCAGCACCTGTTGCACCGGCACCTGCCGGAACGTTTCCCCCGAATACATAATCAGCGTTCCGGTGGCTTTGTCGCGGATAGCTACGTTAAAGTCGATTTTGTCTAACGCCTTTGTTGATTCGGGCGAAAAGTCCACCGTTTGCACCGATAAATCACCGGTAGCCGTAGTCGTCAGTTGACAGGTTCCTTTGGGGCTATATTCATTCACAACCATTTTGTCACCCACGAAAGCGGCTGCACAGTTCGTAAATGGCTTTTGGGCGGGTACAGCCGACATAAACATACACCCCACAACAATCAGAAAAAAGAACACACAGTGTTTCATGGCTTTCGCTGTTTTCGTTAATAATGAAACAAAGCTATGAATGCTGCCCAAATGAGTGGTAAAACACCCGTAAAACATTGTAAAGGAAATGTAAAAGTAAGCGATTACTCCGATCTCAACGATTTCACCGGATTCATCAAAGCCGCTTTCACGCTCTGGAAACTCACCGTGATTAACGCAATGCCCACCGCCAGCAAACCTGCCAGGACGAATGCCCACCAGTCGATGTCGATTTTGTAAGCGAAGCCCTGCAACCACTTGTTCATGGCGTAGTACGCCAAGGGCGATGCAATAACGATAGCAATGAGGACGAGCTTCAGAAAATCTTTGGAGAGTAGCGTTACGATGCTACCCACGCTGACACCCAGCACTTTGCGAACGCCGATTTCTTTGGTGCGCTGTTAAGCCACCATCCGTGCCAGTCCAAAGAGACCAATGCAGCAAATCAGGATAGACAACCCTGCTGCGTATGGAATGATCTGCTGCCATCGCCGGTCGTTTTGGTACAGATTCGCGTTGTCATCGCTCAGAAAGCTATACTGGAAGGCGTAATCGCCGAATTGTTTTTTGAAGACATCCTGTAATCGGGTCAGTGCCTGAATCTGTTGCCCCTCTTCGTAGTTGACTCCAGACTAAACGTGTCGGCGTTGCCAACGGGGTTGTATATGCTGGACGTTCTGCTGGGAACGCAGCGCATGGTGGTGAAAGTGGTGAAAGAATAATGCAGAATAATCAGGCATCATTGGCGGATACCGGACAAACGATTATTTCGGTGGGAGAAGCAGCACTGTGAGCTACCCAACCGGGCCATAGGATAAGGGTTTGCCGGTCCGACAAACCTAACCTCGTTGCCATCAGTTCAACTGCATTGGGCTGCCCGGCCTGCTCCCACCAACCGGCCCGGGTGCGCTGAGGGTGTCGATACCGCTTTATAACCAACTCTTATGAACTGGCAGTCTGTCCTTTCGACGTTGTCATTGCTTGATTTAGTGTTTGCCGCGCTACTGGTGTTCCAGCTTCCTGCCGCCGTTCGCCTGCTGGTGCATCTGGTACAGACCGTGTTTCGGAATCCGCCCGTTGGCCCCACCCCGCTCCAGCCGAATCAGTTGCCCCTCGACCCCTCGCTCGTGGGCAGCGTCAGCGTGCTGGTACCCACCCTGAACGAGGTGCATCGGCTGGAACCTTGCTTGCTGGGTCTGATGCAGCAAGGCGCCGAGGTGCGCGAGATTCTCATTATCGACAGTAATTCGCAGGACGGCACCCGCGAGCTGATCCGGCAGTACGCCCAACGCGATGCCCGCATTAAACTTCTGACCGACACGCCCCTGCCGTCGGGTTGGGTGGGGCGGCCTTGGGCCTTGCACTACGGCTACCAGCAGAGTTCGCCCCAAAGCCAGTATGTGCTGGGCATCGATGCCGACACCCAGCCGCAGCCGGGTCTGGTCAAAACACTCGTCACCAGGGCCCGGCAGGATGCCTGCGACCTGGTGTCGTTGTCGCCCCGGTTCATCGTGCAGTCGGCGGGCGAAGCGGGGCTGCACTCGGCCCTGCTCACCACGCTGCTCTACCGAACCAACAGTTGGGGCAACGGCCCGACCACGGAGCAGCAGGTGTTGGCCAACGGCCAGTGTTTCCTGAGTCGGCGGGCAGTTCTGGACGCAGTGGGCGGCTATGCCTGCGCCCGCAACTCCTTCTGCGACGATGTGACGCTGGCCCGCTACGTAGCAAAAGCCGGTTTCCGGGTGCAAATGCTCGACGGGGCGCAACTCATCAAGGTTCGGATGTATAAGGGCGTGGCCGAGACCTGGCGCGAGTGGGGCCGCTCCCTCGACCTGAAAGATGCCTCTACCGCCCCCCAACTCCGCAGCGACCTGCACCTGTTGCTGACCGTTCAGGCCCTGCCCATCCTGTTGCTGGCTGGCTTCGCGCTGGGAATCCTGACGGGCATGACCTACTCGTGGTTGGGGCTTGCCCTGCTCGGCCTGAACGCCCTGTTGCTGGGGCTGCGGCTGATCCTCCATACGGCCACCGCCCACTGCTACGACTGGACCGGGGCCAGCGTTGGCCTGGGCTACTGGCTGTCGCCCCTGCTGGACTCACTGGCCGTGCTGCGCATTTTCCTGTCGGCCTATCGGATACCCACGCAATGGCGTGGCCGAACCTACCAGCCGCAATTGCGCTGACTCTGGCGGGTATAAAATCTTATCTACTCCGCATTTGAAGGCAACTGTGAAGACCCGAAAAAACGTCGAGTCCACGTAGCTCGTCACTTTCTGGATGCTCTTGCCGCGATACTCGATCCAGGGGTCACTCAAGTGTTGAACGTGCGTGCCGGTCTCGATTTTGAGGTAGTTGCGGTACACGATAGTTGAGGGTTTATTCTGACCGTAAACTCTTCACCGGATTCATCAATGCGGCTTTCACGCTCTGAAAACTCACCGTCAGCAGCGCGATACCCACTACCAACGTACCTGCCAGCGCAAATACCCACCACTCTATGTCGATGTTGTGGCGTAATGGCCTCAACCAAAGTCAGGTATACCGCCCTTCGGTTCGGCACCGTGTCGGTACTTTTCTAAAAAACTACCCCGATAGACGGCCCCAAACGGAATCTCTTCGTCGCCGAGATAAACATGAGTCGAATCGAAGGCGGTGACGCAGGCGGTGTTGACCACAAACGATTTACTGACCCGCACAAATTGAGCGGTTGGCAAGTGCTGACTCACCGTTTTGATATTCATGGCCGTGATCAGCTTTTTATCCTTCGTATGAATAATCACGTAGTCTTTTAATCCCTTGATAAACAGCACATCGCTGAACATCACCTTGTAATATCGGCGGTCGGCCCGCACAAAAAAGTGGTCGCTGTGCATACTATCGTCCTGCTGCTCAACCTCCTGCAACAACCTTCGATAGTGATCTGCTTTCTGGATTGCTTTCTCCAGACGCGCCTGACGAATCGGTTTCAACAAATAATCAACGGCATCCAACTCGTAGCTGTCGAGCGCAAACTGGGGGTAAGCGGTGGTAAAAATCAGGAGCGGTCGGTTGGTCAGCGAATGGGCAAAGTCAAGGCCATTCAGTTCGGGCATCTGAATATCCAGCAGGAGCAAATCTACCGGGTTGGTCGTCAGAAACGCAGTGGCTTCGCGGGCATTACCAAACGCCCCCAACAACGTCAGGGCGGGAATTTTCCCGATCAGGTCGGCCAGTCCTTCGCGGGCCAGGGGTTCGTCATCAATCAGGATGCAGGTCATAATTGTAGTGCCAATTTTACCGAAAACTGTATATCGGTGTTTGTCAGCGTCAGGGTGTGTTGGTCAGGATAGAGCAATTGTAACCGACGCTGACTGTTTTTTAGCCCAATTCCCCCCGGCGAAACGGTTGGTGGCCGCCCTGATTTTGAGTTTGTGGCCTGAAATACCAACTGCCCATTCTCTTCGGCAAAGCACAGATGCACGAAAGACGGCCCTTCGGCCACGGCACTGTGTTTGATGGCGTTTTCGACAAACGGCATAAATAAGAAAGGAGCTACGGTTTGTTGCCCAATGGTGGTGCCGAGGGTAATGGTAAAGGAGAACTGGTCTCGCCGGATACTTTCCAGCGTCAGCAGTTGCCGGATATTATCGATATCGCGGGTCAGGATGACCCATTCCTGGTTGCTTTCATAGAGTTGATACCGCAGGATGTCGGAGAGGGCGAACAGGATTTGGGAGGCCTTTTCGGGGTCTTTCCGGGTGAGTACTTCCAGATTGTTGAGGGTATTGAACAGAAAATGCGGGTTAATCTGACTTTTCAACTGGGTTAGTTCCTCGCGTAAATGCCGGGTTTCCAATTCGCTCATCCGGCGCAAATCCCTCACCCATCGCCGAAAGACCTGTATGCCCGTTGTGGCTCCGATAAACACGAGGGGTAACAGAATAGTCTCTAAGAAATTGACGGGTGAAAACGTGGCCGGGTAATCAACCATCAACCGCCCACGCGGAGCAATCAGGATACAGGCTCCCACGAAGAGCCAGAAACTAACGACCAACGCCAGCACCGCCCCGGCATACTGCACCATCCGCCCCGGCCACAGCAGCCGGGGTATCAGCCCGTAGAGATTGGTATAAACCAGCGTCAGCATCACCACAAACAGGCCACGCTACCCGCACTCAACACGCGCTTGCCCTCGAAAGCCCCGCCGAGCATCACTGCCCGCAAAAACTTCGACAGATCGTTGACCGTTGTTCGCAATCCACCATTCGGATAGTCGGCGAAGGTGTAGTGGCCGTAGGGTTTGTTCCCGTCGGTGTAGGGCATGGCCAGTTCAGCCGCTGGCAGATCACGCAGTCGCCAGCTTGTTTTTGTCATACCCAACGGCCTGAAAATCATCTCGTTGGTATATTGATCGAAGGGTTTCCTGGCAACGGCTTCAACAATGTAGCCCAACAGGGCAATGCCGAGGTTGGTGTACTCATAGCGCCCACCCGGACTACCCGACCCGAACGTGTTGGGGCTGTAGTAGGTACCGCCGGGCGTGAAGAAAGCGCGGGCGAAATCGGCCAGAGAGAGCGTTGGGTCTCCCCCAAACGTGTACAGCGCGGGATTGGCCACCTGCTCGTAATACGCATCGACAATGGTGGCCGTGTGGGTCATCAGGTGTCGGCAGGTGATGATGGCATTGGGGTTCTTCGGGTTGGTCAGTTTGAAGGGCAGGTATTGGTTAATGTCGGTGTCTAACCCAAGTTTCCCCTGCTCTGCCAACTGCATCACGGCCATCCCGGTTATAGTTTTGGAGATCGACGCAATCAGAAATATTGATTCGTTGGTGGCGGGCTGTTTGGTTTCCTGATTGGCCAACCCGTAGCCTTTAGAAAAGACGATTTTGTCGTTTTTGACAACAGCCACCGACACGCCCATGAGTTTCTCTTTTTTCAGGATGTTGTTGATTGTTGCGTCGGCCTGTTCAATGGAAACACTTGGGTTGGTCGGTATCTGCTCTTTTTGACAGGCAGAAAACAGCGTCAGGAAACAGCCCATTAACAGGGCGCGATAGGTGATTAGTCGGTTCATAGCAAAACAGTTTGTTTGTGTTCTGCTCAAAACTACACGCTCGATTGGCCCCCAAACGGAAGATTATACCAACCCCGCTGCTATTTATACCAAACACGGTTGGCGCGCGATTTTTCACGATTTTATCAGCACCTCACCCGGCTAACGATCAAGTAGGTGCGTCGATACCGGGGGTAATGGCTGAGGTGTTTTTCAGACTACTCAACAAACCAATACCTACGGCCATCCTGAGAGAGACTAATAATGTTGACAAACGGAAACAGTTTATTGCACCAGCTTCGGGCGTAAACAAATTGGTACTGTTACCACCCCCGAAGCTGGAGCTTCGGCACTACGTTATTCGCTCCGCAAACTCTTCACCGGGTTCATCAGCGCGGCTTTGATGCTTTGGAAACTCACCGTCAGCAGGGCAATGCCCACCGCCAGCAAACCTGCCAGGGCGAATACCCACCATTCGATGTCGATTTTGTAGGCGAAGTCCTGTAGCCAGCGGTGCATGGCCCACCACGCAATCGGCGACGCGATGACGATGGCAATCAAGACTAATTTCAGGAAGTCTTTCGAGAGCAGCGTTACGATGCTAACCACACTCGCGCCGAGCACTTTACGGACACCGATTTCTTTGGTGCGCTGCTCGGCCATAAACGCGGCAAGGCCGAACAGGCCGAGGCAGGAGATCAGAATGGCCAGCAGGGCGAAGATGAGCGCAATGGTGCCAACCCGCTGTTCAGAGCGGTACATACGGTCAAAATCGTCGTCCAGAAATGAATAGTTGAACGGTTGACCC
>JAJAYX010000669.1 GCA_026785985.1 Rudanella sp.
GCCCATAGTGTCTTGTCGGTTCGTGAGTTTGTCGTATTCCTCTTCAAAAATAACACTCGTTTCCGGTTTTTGAAAACGGACATAATGCCGAAGAAAATTCATCAACGCCCGAATGGTAAACTTGCTAAATGGCTTGGCCAAAAGCCGACGGGCGAGCTCCAGCTTCAAAACAAGCAGTTCTGTCTCGTCAACTTGCTTCTTTTTCAAAGCCGCCAGTACTGTCAGCACGACCACCGCAAACGGATTCTCGCTCGCTTCCAGGTCGGCTACGGACTGATCCAGAATCTTGTACGTGTTGAACCGATAACTTAGCCGGGTTCCCAGAAATTCCTGTTCAAAGGCGACGGGGTGAAAGGACCGCGTTTTATCCGATAAAATGGCAAACGCCGTGATTGGCCGCAGGTAGCGGTCAAACAGGCGGGAGTAATACGTAAACATTCGTTGGGCGAAGGTTTTATCGGCTTGTCCCTGCACTTCTATGTGTATCAACACCCAATGCTCGTCGCCTTGCCGGGTAAACACCTTCACTAACTTGTCAATGTGACGGGGTTTAAAAATGTCTTCGTCAGGCGGAAACACCTGTTCTAATTCTTTATCCAGAAACTCAAAGCCCCGGTCAAAGTCGATCTGTTGAGGGGCGTCGGGAATGAAAAAGATCAGAAAATCGGCAAATAAGTCTTCTAAAATTCCCTTCCAGAGAATATCGTTACGGTTCATGAGGAAAAGGTACGAAAAAGCCCCGGTAACACTGGCAGACGTAGGGCGCAGGTGAATGTTGATACTCATTCTGTTAGCCAACACGTCTATCCTATCCATCGACAAAACAGGTGTCATCGCCACTGGCCAAACGCGCACCCTTCGCGAATTTGTCGATCTGGTATTTAGCGAATTCGGCCTGAACTGGCCCGATCACGTTATCTCTGACCCGGCTCTGTATCGCCCCACCGATATTGCCGAGGGACATGCCAACCCGCAAAAAGCGTTTGATCAACTGGGTTGGAAGGCCACGGCAACACTGGAAGATGTGGAACGGCGGATGGTGGCCGCTATAAAGCCGTACTAACGTTAGTTACCCGATGGTTTTTGGACAGCCTGATAAATGGCAATGACCATGTTTTCAATACGATCAAGTCGTTGATTTATACCGGCAACCTCAGCCCTGAGTTCGGCAATCTCGACCTTGAGTTCAGCAACTTCGGCTTTTAGTTCGGCCTGTTCTCGTAATAAAAAGGCGATGTTATCGCTTTGCTGGGCTATGCCCTCGCTTATTTGTTGGATAGAAAGAGCAATACGGCGAAGCTGGGCCGTGTGCAGGTCAAGTTGGGCACTGTGTTCGGCCAATAGGGGTTCGAGTTGGTCCAGGCGTTTTTGCGGTGTCATGGCGGTACGGTTTCTGAGTTAGCAAAGGTAGCGATTAGCGCAATCGGTTGTCGAGTCGGCAGGGGATTATGTCCAGCATGTGGACTTGTTCGGCAAAGGAGACATTCGCTGTGTGTAACAGATAATTAGCCGAAATGGGTACTATCGCTGATGGAACCCGGTCGGCACCCGCGGCTGAGAGTGGAGTAGTCTGGTAACGTTCTCTGATGAGCCGGTAAACAATCATCAGACGTGGGTGCGTGGCGCAGCCGATGGAGAGTACGTCCGGCAACACCAAGTATGGTAGCAAACTCTTTCTGGCTTACCCCCATCGTTGCCACTAAAGGGTCTATCCTTGCCCCAGCCATGCCTTTCTCAAGCGTTTCGATTATAGCAAACCCATCTTCCTTTCTCACACCCAAATACAAGACAATTTGGCAAGTCAATGTAGAAAAATGGCTTGTGCAAGTCCGTGTAGTCAAACGGGAAATTGGCTATCTTTACCAAAACGAACGACGATGGAAACAACAGCCGCACCCATAGCACCCCCGCGCACGGTGGCCGAGTTTGAGCAGTGGCAACGCGAACACGGCGACGAAGGCCAGTATGAGTTTGTGCGGGGCCAGATTATTCCTAAACCAGCCATGAAACAGAACGAGTTTTATATCGTAAAATTCCTGAATCGACTCTTTATCAACACCGAAGCTTTCCGGCAAGGCGATGAACTCCTGCAGGAAGGGGATTCCTATGTGGATGAGGACCGGAAGCGCATTCCTGATTTGGCTCTATTTTCGACTGAACAGATTAGAGCAGCCCGGCAGGGTGTTCGCACCAGTACGCCCTTTGCCATTGAGATTCTCTCCGACTCCGAAAAAGAAAACGACATCATCGAAAAGATTCAGGACTATTTTGATGCGGGTGTGCAGTTGGTCTGGTATATCGTTCCGAAGTTACAGAAAATCTATGCCTATACCTCGCCCGATGATATTCGGGTTTTCCGGGGAGATCAAATTATCTCAGCCGCTCCCGTGCTGCCCGATTTTCAGTTTGCCGTAGCCGATCTGTTTCGGGAATAAAGAAAGGGTATGCGTTCAGGTCAGTTCGTAGCCGGACTACAAACGTGATATTTACGCCCACCAACCGGGCAGAGTGTGGCACCTTTTACCGTAATTTTGAGTTTCGGTATATATCAAAATCGTGCGTTTATCTGCCAACTATGTCTCTTACTATCCGGTATCAGGAGTTATTCGAAGATCGCCATAATGGCGTGCAAGATCAGGAGTTCAGTGAAATGCTCGATGCCGTGGGCGTTTCCAGCATCGGCGAACTCATCGACCAGACCATTCCCGCCAGCATTCGATTAGATCGTCCACTCGATCTGCCTGCTCCACAATCGGAGGCCCGGTTTCTGGCAAATTTCAAAAAAATAGCCGGGCAGAATAAGGTGTTCACTTCCTATATCGGGCAGGGCTATTACGACACCACCACGCCTACCGTTATTCTTCGGAATATTCTGGAAAACCCAGCCTGGTATACGGCCTATACGCCCTATCAGGCCGAAATTGCCCAGGGACGACTCGAAGCCCTGCTGAATTTCCAGACCGTAATCTCCGACCTGACGGGCATGGATCTGGCCAACGCTTCGCTGCTCGATGAAGCCACTGCCGCGGCTGAGGCCATGAGCCTGCTTCACGCCACGCGGCCCGGCAGCAAAAAAAACGCGGATACTTTTTTTGTGTCACAACATTGCCACCCCCAAACCATCGATCTGATTTATACACGGGCCACGCCCGTTGGCATTCAGGTGCTGGTTGGCGATCACAGCACGGTCGACCTGACTAATCCGGCTTTGTTTGGCATGTTGCTGCAATATCCTGCCACCGATGGCGACGTGTTCGACTATACCGACCTGATTGCTGCCGCCCACGAATTGGGTATTACCGTGGCTGTGGCGACAGATTTGCTGGCCCTGACGATGCTGACTTCACCCGGCGAAATGGGGGCTGATGTGGTGGTTGGTTCGGCACAGCGGTTTGGGGTGCCAATGGGCTTTGGGGGGCCACACGCGGCCTTTTTTGCTACCCGCGACGCGCTGAAACGACAAATTCCGGGGCGCATTATTGGGGTGTCGGTGGATGCACAGGGTAAACCCGCTTTGCGAATGGCCCTTCAAACAAGAGAGCAACACATTCGTCGTGAAAAGGCAACGTCTAATATTTGTACGGCTCAGGTATTACTGGCCGTAATGGCCAGTAGCTATGCCGTGTATCACGGGCCAAAGCGACTACGTCAAATTGCCGAACGTACTCACGGCCTGACCAAATTAGTGGCAACGGCACTAATTTGGGGCGGTTATGAGGTCGTGACCGAACATTATTTCGATACCATCACCCTCAACGTCAGTGATGTTGACTCGCTAAAAAAATCAGCGCGGGCGGCACAACTAAATCTGCGGTACCATGCCGATGATAAACACGTAAGTATCTCGTTTGACGAGGCCAAAACGTATGAAGATGCTGTGGGCCTCCTCAATGTGTTTGGCGTAAGCGTTGATCTGGAAGCAGTTGCCGATGAACTCGACATTACCTGGCCAGAACGGTTGCTGCGGACATCAAATTATCTGACGCACCCGGTGTTCAACACCCACCATACCGAACATGAAATGCTTCGGTATCTGAAATCGCTGGAAGAAAAAGACCTGTCGCTGGTGCATTCGATGATTTCGCTGGGGAGTTGCACCATGAAACTCAATGCCACTGCCGAGATGATCCCGGTGAC
>JAJAYX010000670.1 GCA_026785985.1 Rudanella sp.
GAGTCAGACCTATGCTCCGAACGGTCCGCCGTCGCGGTCAGTCCCCACTCTGTTCTAATTGCCTAAGACTCGGACGGTTGGCCGCTGCCATAGAAATTAGGCAGGGCCGCCTGTGCGGTTATCAGGCCCACGAAAGGCGGTCGGCCGCTGCCGGTCGAGTAAAAGCAATGGGTTGACTACCACCTCAAAACTAAATCGTCTCATGGACTTTTACTACTTTATCGGCATCGACATCGCCAAAGACACCCTCGACTGGGCGGTTTACAATCAAGAAGGTCTTCAACTTAGTGCCCACGAGGGGAACGCCATTTCTATTTCCCTAAAATCGGCGAACTATTGTAAATAGCCACTCCCTCAGTAGGGGCTATTTTTTTGATTTTATTTTATAATTAGTCTAAATAACATCTTACCTTTGTCCCGGACTTTATGAAAAAACAAAATCCCAATGCGCCAGCAAATACTATCCATAACACTGCTTTCCGCTTCTTTTTTTGCTTTTGGCTTAACCGCCTGCAATAGTGATGACCCAAACGTGGAGCCCACCGTTCAACTGCGGAAAACGATTGATTACGCAACCCTGAAGGACACGGTTACCTACGCCAATGCCTTTGTGGACGGCAAGGGCGCGAAAACCGTTGACCTGACCAACGGCAGCAACCGACTGCTGATGTTCAGGGCTATCAATACCTATAACACAACGGCGGTAAGTACGCTGACCCCAGTTGATGCCACTGTGCTAAAAAATATGTTCGCCAACAGCAGCGGCCCATTTTCGGGAACGTTTGCGGCCCTGAATTCGGCAGGAGTGCAGTTGCGGACGGTAACGGCTTCGTCGGTGGCGGATGCCGAGAAAGAACGGCAGGCGATTGAGGCCGGGTTTACCGAAATGGCCAATGCCAGCAAGTCGGTGTCGATGACGGCGGCAGAGGGTAAAGCGGGTAAGTTGGGAACGTACCTGGTTGATGCGAAGGGCATCGAATGGGCTCAGATCATTCAGAAAAACCTGATCGGAGCCTTCCAGTTAGATTATATTGGTAATGTTCTATTGAGCGACAAAAACCTCTCGCTGGACAATACGACGCTGGTTGCGGGTAAGAACTACACGCAGTTGGAACAGAATTGGGACGAGATTTTCGGCATTCTCACGGCCAACCCGGTCTATGGCGGCAAAGCCACGGCCACGTCGTCGGGCGAGAGTTTTATGGGTTCGTATATATGGGAATTTAATAAGGAGGGTTTTGCCAAAATTCACCCGGCATTGCTCAAAGGTCGGGCGGCCATTGTGAACAACGACGCGGCTACCCTGAAAGCACAGGCCACCCTTATCCGGCAGGAGATGGAAAAAGCCGTTGCAGCTTCAGCTCTGGGGTATATGACCAAGTGGAAAACCAACGCGACCAACGATGCAGCCCGCGCCCACGTCTTCGCCGAAGGGATGGGGTTCATTTACTCGCTCCGTTTTGCCACACTGGCCGGTGGCGATGCCGCTTTCTCCGAGGGTATTCTGACTCCCCTTGTTTATTCGGCACCCAACGGATTCTGGGGTCTGACCAATGCCAAAATCGACGCAGCTTCGGCAGCAATTCGGACGAAGTTTACCATCACGAATTAAGATGTATCTCAAAAAAATCGCCCTCACTCTGGCCTCCGTCGCCCTGTTCTGGGCCTGCTCAACCGGCACGACTGATAGCACTGAGCCGACTCCGCAACCCGGCAACGCTGGCTCAACCGACCGCAAAGCCATGTTGGCCAATCTGGCCGATAATATTATTTTGCCGAGTTACGCGAACGTCAAAACGATTTTCGATGCGATGCAGACGAAGGCCGATGCGTTTGCGGCAAAGCCTTCCCCGACATCGCTGACGGAGTTTCGGCGGGCGTGGGCAACGGCGTACATCGAGTGGCAAAAAGTGGAATTGTTTGATGTGGGGCCGGCGGAGAACCATACGCTCCGGTACTTTTTCAATATTTATCCGGCTAACACGGCGGGTATTGAAGAGAACATCGTAACGGGTTCATCGGCCTCGCTGGATGTGCCATCGTCATATCCCAAACAGGGGTTTCCGGCTTTGGATTACCTCATAAATGGTCTCGGCAGCACCGACGAGGCCATTTTGACGAAGTACACGACCGCATCCGATGCCACCAAACGCATTGCTTACCTGAAACGCATTACGGGTCAGATGAACACCCACTTCACGACAGTGTATTCGGAGTGGACGGGTGGCTACCGGGATACGTTCGTGAACTGCACGGGTCTTGATGCCGGTTGCTCGACCTCCAAATTAGTGAATGGATTTGTGCTGCATTATGAGCGGTACATCCGGTCTGGAAAGATCGGGATTCCGTCGGGGGCGATGACCAACGGCGTAATGGCCCCGGAAAAAGTGGAGTCGTTTTACAAAAAAGACCTCTCGCTGACGCTGGCCAAAACCGCGCATCAGGCCGTGGTCGATTTTTTCAATGGTAAAAGTGTAAAAACGGGGCAGGAAGGGCCATCGCTCAAGACTTACCTGAACGGCCTCGGGGCCAGGGACAGCCGCACCGGAACCGCCCTCACCGATATTATTAACGCGCAAATGGCCATTAGTGCCGCGCAACTCAACGCACTGAAAGGTAACCTATACGACGAGGTCAAAATTAACAATTCGGCCGTGGTTCAGACCTATACGGAGATGCAAAAAGCTGTCCGAATGCTGAAAGTTGACATGACCACGGCCATGAGCATCACGATTACGTATACGGATAATGACGGGGACTGAGACATCTCCTGCCCCCTTAGCCGTGTTCCGCGTTGCCTTCGGGCTGATGATGTTTGGGAGCATTGTCCGGTTTTGGAGCAAGGGGTGGATTGAGGAGTTGTATATAAAACCCGCGTTTTTCTTTTCGTTCTATGGGTTTGAGTTTGTGAAGCCGCTGGGTGTCTGGACCTACGGATTGTTTGCCGTTTGTGGGATTTCGGCCCTGCTGGTGGCGGTCGGATTGTTTTATAGGGTGGCGGCTGTGGGCCTTTTCCTGAGTTTTACGTACATCGAACTCATGGATAAAAGCACGTATCTGAACCACTATTATTTCACGAGCCTGGTTTGTCTGCTGCTGATTTTCATCCCCGCCCACGTCTATTTTTCGGTGGATGCTTACCGCCGTCCGGCTCTGTTTGCCGACCGGATTCCGGCCTTTTATCCTAACTCGCTGAAGTTGCTGATTGCGATTTTATACGTTTATGCGGGCCTCGCCAAAATCAACTCCGACTGGCTCCTGCACGCGCTGCCGCTCCGAATCTGGCTTCCCGCCCGCAACGACACGCCCCTTATCGGATATCTGTTCAACTACCCATGGGTGGCCTACGTGTTTAGCTGGGTTGGCTGCCTATATGACCTGAGCATTCCATTCCTGCTCTGGAACCGCCGGACTCGCCCGTGGGCCTATGCCGCCGTGGTGATCTTTCACGGCCTCACGGCCCTGCTATTTCCCATTGGCATGTTTCCGTACATCATGATCGTTACAGCATTGCTGTTTTTTGATTGGGAGTTTGTACAACGGAGTGGTTCCTGCCCGGCGTACCGGTCGCACGGTGATACCGTGCGACGGACCGTTCCGTTGTACACCCCGAAACGCCTGACCCGCATCGCCTTCACCCTCTTTTTCATCGGCCAATTCCTCCTTCCCTTCCGTTACTGGCTCTATCTGGGCGAGTTGTTCTGGACGGAGGAGGGCTATCGGTTTTCGTGGCGGGTGATGCTGATGGAAAAAGCGGGCTATGCGCAGTTCACGGTGAAAGATGACAGGGGCAAGCGCATGGTGGTGAACAACACCGAGTTTCTCACTCCCCTGCAGGAGAAAATGATGAGTACGCAACCCGATATGATGTTGCAATATGCCCACCATCTACGCGATCAGTTTGCGCAACGCGGGTTCCGGCAACCAGGAGTCTATGTCGATTCCTACGTAGCCCTGAACGGGCGCATGGGCAAGCCACTCGTTGACCCGACTACCGATTTGGCCAAAGTACGTGATTCGCTGGCCCCCAAAACATGGATTACCCCTTTTGACGATGAAATACACGGTTTTTAGTATTCTGTTGAGCGTCCTATTGTCGGTGAATACGCTGGCTCAGAAACCCGCGAAAAACGGCTACGCCAAACCCGATAGCGCGGGCGTGAGTTGGGCCGATACCCTGCACGAAGTGACCGTGAAAGACCAACAAACGGAATTTGGCTTCACCCGGATGCGGGGTGTGGAGGGCCTGGGAATTTACGAGGGCAAAAAGTCCGAAGTGATTATACCCGATCAGTTGGTGGCTAACCTGTCGACCAATAACGCCCGGCAAATTTACTCCCGCGTGGCTGGGCTGAACATCTGGGAAAACGAGGGCGCGGGGCTGCAATTGAGTATTGGCGGGCGCGGCCTCGACCCCAACCGGACATCGAATTTCAACGTTCGGCAAAACGGCTACGACATCAGTGCCGTTGCTTTGGGTTATCCCGAAAGTTACTACACGCCCCCCATTGAGGCCGTTGGCCGGATTCAGTTGGTGCGGGGCGCGGCTTCGCTGCAATACGGCACGCAGTTTGGCGGCTTACTCAACTTCGTGATGCGCAAACCAGTTACCGACCAGAAACTTCAACTCGTGGCCCGGCAAACGGTGGGGTCGTTTGGATTTTATAACGGGTTTGTGAGTGCCAGTGGCACCGTGGGTAAAGTCTCGTATTACTCGTTTATCCAGTATAAACAGGGCAACGGCTGGCGACCCAATTCGCACTTTACCAACTACACCGCCTACGCCCACATCGACTACCGACCAACTGAAAAAACTACGCTGGGTTTCGATCTGACCCAAATGAGCTACCTCGCCCAACAACCCGGTGGCCTGAGCGACGCCCAATTTCGCGAAAACCCTCGCCAGAGTAACCGCGAACGTAACTGGTTCAAGGTTAACTGGACGATGCCCGCCCTGCATTTCGATCACAAATTCAACTCGCGCAACGAACTTAATGTCAGGTTGTTTGGCCTGATGGCCTATCGGTATTCCGTTGGGTTCAGGCCCAATCGGGTGGCAAGTGTGGATGATAACAGCGAGCGCGATTTGATCCGGGGCGATTTCAGGAACTGGGGGGCTGAAGCACGGTTTTTGAAACGCTACGAGTTAGGCGGTCGTCAGTCGGTGTTGCTGGTAGGAAGCCGATTTTATAAAGGAACCAACCACAGTGTGCAGGGGTTTGGGAGCACGGGCAAGGATGCCAATTTCCGGTTCATTGACAGCGAGCAGGCCATCACGAGCGACTATAGTTTTCCGAACAAAAACGGGTCGCTGTTTGCCGAAAACATCCTGTACATCGGCGATAAACTGTCGGTTACGCCGGGCGTTCGCTACGAATACATCTATACCACGGCCACTGGTTTCTACGGCAGCCTCACCCGCGATTTGGCCGGGAATGTGATTGCGTCCTCCTTCACCAATGAACGACGCACCAACGGGCGGATGTTCGTGTTGGGCGGGTTGGGCCTGAGTTATAAACCCACCGAACGACTGGATATTTATGGAAATATCTCCCAAAATTACCGCTCCATTACGTTTAGCGATATGCGGATCGCCAACCCCTCGCAGGTGATCGACCCGAATTTAAAAGACGAAAAAGGGTACTCGTTCGATTTAGGCGTTCGGAGTGTGCAAACGACTTTATACAACTTCGATGTCAGCGCGTTTTTGCTGAACTACAACAACCGCATCGGCGAGGTGCAGTTTTACGACCTCAACGACCGGGTACTCCGCCGTCGGGGTAATATTGGCCGGGCCATGATTATGGGCCTTGAATCATACGCCGAGGCCGATTTTGTGC
>JAJAYX010000671.1 GCA_026785985.1 Rudanella sp.
AGGCCGTGCTTTTTCATCGCCATGTGTTCCAGTTCATCCATATAATCGGGCAGGTCGGCGGGGTCAACGGCGCAATCTTCAATTACGTTGGCGGGTTTATCGTCGCCGGGAATACTGTACATAATGCTCAGGCCCGCTTTCCGCAACGCCCAGGGTTTCAGCGTCTCGTCGCCCTGCAAAATCGGGTGTGCATAGCCCATACCCCGCGCCCGCAAATCGGCCACAAACGCTTCGGCTTTTGTTAGCGCACTTGTTCCCGTTCCTGCCTCTTCTCCATTTCCTACCTCTCCGAACGTCGGCCCGGCGAAGAACTCCACCATCAACACCGCCTTCGGATCGCCCTGCACAAACGCCCGGTTTTTGGCCTGCTCGATGTTAGTTTTGGTGAGTTGCAGAATGTAATCATCGACTAATTCCGACGCAAAACAACCATGTTTCAACGCCACCAGATTGGCTTCGAGCGACTCGCGCAGGGTCTGAAAATGCCCACAAACCAGGGCTACATCATCCGGAGGCACGGGCAACAGATTCAGTTTGGCCTCCGTAATAAAGCAAAGCGTACCCTCGGATCCCGCAATGAGGTGAGTGAAGGAGAAAGGGGCGGTTCGACGGGTCGAAGAAAGCAACGCATCTACCGCATACCCCGTGTTCCGTCGTTTGACGGTTGGTTTTGGATAACCTTCTTTGATGTTCTGAACAACGACCGGATCCGAAAGCCAGGCTTTAAACTGCTGATACAGTTGTTGTTCCAGCGGACTCACTATGTTTTCTCCACGGCATTTAGCCGCATACTGTGCTTCGGTCAACGAACCAAAGGTCACCTCGGCACCGTCGCTTAAAACGGTTCGTGCTTCGAGCAGATGGTCGCGGGTGGTGCCCCACACAATGGAGTGCAGACCGCAGGAGTTATTGCCGATCATGCCCCCGATCATGGCCCGGCTGGCGGTTGAGGTTTCGGGGCCGAACATTAGGCCATGAGGTTTCAGAAACTTGTTCAGATCGTCGCGGATCACGCCCGGCTGCACCCGCACCCATCGCTCGGCAACGTTCAACTCCAGAATTTGCCCGAAGTATTTCGAGATGTCAACCACAATACCGTTGCCCACTACCTGCCCCGCCAGAGAAGTCCCGGCAGCGCGTGGAATCAGCCCTACAGGCGCATCGGGACGGCTATATTGTTTGGCAAACCGCACTAATCGCTTCAAATCCTCAACTGACTTTGGCAGGGCCACGGCCATAGGCATCTCCTGATACACGGAGGCATCCGTCGAGTATAGTTTGCGTTGGGCGGTGTGTTCAGGCGATTGATCGAAGTATAGATCTCCCTCGAAAGAGGAGCGAAGGTGAGCGAAAGGCAGCGGGGAAGCAAGGAGAAACATATCGGGGTGAGTAATTGCGGAAACAAATATAGCCCTGTAAAACGAATCAACAGGCCATAAAAAAAGCCTTGAACAGGTCGAAAAGCCTGGTAAGGCTACGGGCAAAAACTCGCAAAAATCTTACTGAATCCGGCGGGTGAAATAATAGTTGATGCCTAACCTGGCCCGACCACCTCGATTACGGCCCGCCAACGGGTTACTACGGTCGTAATAGTTTGTCTCCAGTGATGCCTCTACGCCCAGATTACGTCTGGCGTAAAACATGATCCCGGTTTCGAGCGTGATGCTGTTGAAGGGGGCTTTGTCGGTGTCGCTGATATTGCTGGCCCGCTCCCGGCCAATGTTATAGCCAGCTCCCACAAAACCACTCACGCGGGTTCGAAACGGATAATAGCGGGCAAACACACCAACCTGATTCGAGCGGAAGCTGGTGGACAACCGGCGGTCGTAACCGAATCGAATACCCCCCATGAAACCTGGCTGAAAGAAATAGCCAATGCGCGGATTCAGAACGAGATAGGTGCCACTGTTGCTGCCGATACCGAAACCAACCGAGCCGCCCACAAACACGCTTCCCCGCTCAAACCACGGCAAACCAAACCGATCGTTTCGACTGCGAACGGCGTGTAATTCATCCCGAACCTCCTCTTTCGCCCGTTGACCCGCTTCCTCGGTACCCGTTTTGATCTCCCCGCGTGTTTCGCGAGTGTTCTGATCTAACCGATTCACTCCCTCCCGAACGTCCTCTCTCACCTCTTTTGCTCCCTCCCGAACGTCTTCTTTCACCTCCTGCACCTTCTCTTTCACGTCCTGTTTCGTCTCTTCTTTAATCAGCGGCTTGTTTTCTGGCGGCTGACTCGTCGTCTCGGTCTGGGCAAACGTTGCGGCCGTCAGTGCCAGCAACAGGCCCATTGTTATAAGAATCGTTTTCATCGTCGTTGAGTATGTAATTTTCTTGCTTATATCAACTTACGCTATGATGAAAAGTTTGTAAATGTGAGTCTATGATAAAATCTCAATAGCCATTAGAAGCTCAAAAAGCCCCGGCATCAGATTGCCGGGGCTTTTTGGGTACACTATTGTTCAGTTATAAGCCTATTTTTTTAATACGTCAATCAAGTGTGCAGTTTGCTCTATGGATACTGCCGGAAAGTTGGCAATTCGGATCTGCGTGTCTTTTTGTTTGCCATACCCACTGCCCACAATCAGTCCGGCTTCTTTAGCGGTTGCCATCACGTCTTTGGCGGGGGCAGTTGTATTAGCCACCAATACCGTTTGAGAGCGGTGCCGTTCTTCTTTCACGAAAGCCGAATACCGTTCGTCGGTCTCTACAAACCGATATACCATCCGGGCTTTCTCTTCGGTTTGCTTGCGTACCGTCTCGATACCGATCTTGTTGAGATCTTCAGTGATTTTGCCTAACACATAAATAAACAGCACATTAGGTGTAGCCGGGGTCTCAAATGTCTGGTAGTTTTTCCAGAGCATCGGCAACGAATTGTGCGCCCCAATGGTCATGGATTCGTATTTCTGAAGTCGTTCGGCTTTATCGAGGCAAGCCTCATTGGCAATCCATACACCCAAACCGGCGGGCATCCCAAACGCTTTCTGAACGGAAAAAAACGCCGAGTCGATCAAGCTAAAATCCAAATCAGGGTAGGGCGCCGATGACACCATATCCACACAAAACAGTTTTTTGGGGTATTTGCGTTTGAGTTTGTGCATCTCCAACGGGCGCATCTGCACCCCCGACGAGGTTTCGTTGTGCGTCAGACAAACTAATTCAGCATATTCCGGCACTTCGATTTCGGCAGCGTCAAATCCTTCCCCAAAAGGCTTCTCCAGAACGTGCGCGTACTTGTGCAACGACTGGGCATAGTCGTAAAACTTGCGCGAAAACGAGCCATTCACCAAATGAAAACTTTCATGCTCTACGCAATTGAGCAATACCCGCTCCCACACTTCCGAAGCCGAGCCGGTAAAGAAAATCCCGTGCGTTACCGGAATGTTTAGCAACGTCCGCAACTGCTGATCGGTGTGTTTATAAATATCCCGAAATCGCTGGCTCCGGTGCGAAATCGAGCCGATCTGCTCATTCAGAGCCGTTTGCATATGCGTACCAAACGTAGGATACAATTCAGCCGGACCGGGTGTGAAGTAGGTGTTTTTCATTGACTCAATACAATAGTCTAAACTTAATTGTGTTATCTACATCGCGCAGTTCAGTGACCACGTCGTCGGAGTAATCTTTGGCGATGTCGGTGATGACGTAGCCAATGTTCTCGTCGGTTTTGAGGTATTGGCCCTTGATATTGATGTGGTGCTTGGCAAAAATCATGTTCAGTTGCGACAGGATCCCCGGCATGTTCCGGTGAATGTGCAGCAGCCGGTGCGAGTCTTTCAGTAGGGGTAGTTGC
>JAJAYX010000672.1 GCA_026785985.1 Rudanella sp.
CCTGTGTGAGTCGGCCAACGACCGCTTTTTCAAGCTGACTAACAACCAGTTAAAGCTCGAATTGGATGATAAAAATAATTTCCTGCTTCGGGACTACCTCAACGGGGGCGAGGTTCGGAGCGTGAAGACGCTGTCGGGAGGGCAAACCTTTCAGGCGGCTTTATCGCTGGCTCTGGCCCTGTCCGACAATATTCAACACCTCACCAAAGCCAAACAAAACCTGTTTTTCTTAGACGAAGGCTTCGGCACGTTGGACAAAGATGCGCTGCAAACGGTGTTTAAAACGCTGAAAGCCCTCCGCGCCGAAAACCGTGTAGTCGGCATCATCTCGCACGTTGAGGAGTTGCAATACGAAGTCGATAACTACATCCGCGCCGAAGTAACCGAAGAAGGGAGCAGGATTGTGCGGAGTTGGGAACAGTGAACAGCCAGCAGTGTATTTAGTACTGTTGGCTGTTCACTGTTTACTGTTTGGCTGTTCACTATTTATCCAATATCTCCTGCGAAACGCCGGTCATGCTGAAGCCGCCGTCGTGGAAGAGGTTTTGCATGGTGACCATGCGGGTGTAGTCGGAGAAGAGCGTCATGCAATAGTCGGCGCACTGATCGGCGGAGGCATTACCGAGCGGAGCGATGGCTTCGGCGTATCCATAAAATTTATCGAAACCACTGATGCCTGAGCCTGCCGTGGTGACCGTGGGCGACTGTGAAATGGTGTTCACGCGCACCTTGCGGTATTTGCCGTAGTGATAGCCAAAACTCCGGGCCACCGATTCGAGCATGGCTTTGGCCTCGGCCATGTCGCTATAGAACGAGAACGTCCGTTGGGCGGCCATATAGGTCAGGGCTACCACCGAACCCCACTCGCTGATCGCGTCCATTTTGTAGGCTGTTTGCAGCATCCGGTGCAACGACATCGCCGAAATATCAAGGCTTTGCTTGTACCATTCGTAGTTCAAGTCGGTGTAGGCACGGCCTTTCCGAACGTTCGGACTCATGCCGATGCTGTGCAGCACAAAGTCGATTTTACCCCCCAAAATTTCCTGCGACTGGGTAAAGAGTTTTTCGAGGTCTTCGGTCGAGGTGGCATCTGCCGGAATTATTTCGGCGTTACACTCCTGCGCCAATTTCTTGATTTCGCCGAGCCGCATGGCTACGGGTGCATTGGTGAGCGTGAAAATTGCGCCCTCTTCTTTTGCCCGTTGGGCAACTTTCCAGGCGATTGAGCTTTCGTTAAGGGCACCCGAAATGATGCCGCGTTTTCCTTGTAAGAGTCCGTATGCCATAGTTTAAAAGGAGTGATGAATGATGAGTGATGAATCGTACCGGCGCACCGGATGAGTGTAAAATTGCAGCAGTCACACCATTATGGCGAACCCTTCATTACTCATCCGGTGCGCCGGTGCGATTTATCAATCATCACTCTTTTGCAAAGTTAGGTCATTTTTGGAGTTCTGTTGCCAGGGCGAGCGGAGTTGCAGCAACGGGTTGCAGTTTCAGGACATCCTGCATGAATGTTTTGGTTTCGCGTTCTACGCCGGCAAGGTCGGTGGAGGTGAAATGGGAAGCAATCACGTGTTCGCCCGCGTTGGGGAAAGCCACTTTACGTTTTTTGTCGGCGGGGGTACTTAGTTGTTCATACATATCGAGCATGGCTGGCACTGACACGACTTTGTCCTGATTTTCTTCGTCCTTATAATAGTAGCCCATAAAAAGGGGCTGTTTCACTTTCGCAAACTGTTCCGGGGTCATGTACTGATCCATCATGGTTTGCAACGTTATCAGGCCGTTAGTGTGGTAGCGGGTAAGCCAATATTGCGCCCGATCGGGTTTGTAGTGGGTGATGTCCACGTGTTCGCCCCCAATAATTTTGTCTAATAATTGCTTCCCCCAGGGTTTGGTGGCCAGTTTTAGGCCGGGGTTGGCCGTTTCGATGCAGGGCGAATAAATAATCAGGCTGTGAATTTCGGGGTGGTTGGCCGCCAGGTAGAGCGTGAGCATTCCTCCTGCCGAGGTGCCCATCACAATCACGCTGTCGCCGATGGCTTTTCCTACTGCCAACGCGCGTTCGGCGGAGGCCGCGTAGTTGGCGGGGGTCAGGTTTTTGAAGGCCTCCCGCGATTTCAGGCCATGTTCGGCAGCGCGGGCCATGTACAGATTGCAGCCAAAGGTGCGGGCAATATTCCGGTTCACAGGATCTCCCTCCGCCCAGCTTGCCCCAAAACCGGGAATATAGACGATGCTGTAGCGTGTTTTCTGCTTTTGCGTGCTGTCGGCCCAAACGATGCGGGCTTCGTTGTCGGGTTTGAGTGGAGCAGTTGCTTCGTCGCGGGCTATTGCCTGTTCGAGTTCAGTAAAAGACGACGTGAAGGCCACGGGTTTTCTGGATACGGGGTCGAAACTGGGTCGCGGGCCAGCAAGGTAAGCCGCGCCGATGGCCGCTATGCCTACAAGACTGAATTTGAGGAGTTTGTTCATGGTTATTTACAGTAATGATTGTATGGTTTTAGTC
>JAJAYX010000673.1 GCA_026785985.1 Rudanella sp.
ACCCTGCCCAACACCGATCTGCTCATTAACTGCCTGCCCGGCACAGTCGATAACTTCGTTGACAGTGAGGTGATTGCCGCCATGAAGTCTGGCAGTGTGTTTGCCAACGTGGGCCGAGGTAACACCGCCGACGAACCCGCCCTGATCGACGGGCTGCAACGCAACCACCTCGGTGGGGCCGTTCTCGACGTGACCGCTCAGGAGCCGCTCCCCACCGACAGCCCGCTCTGGACTATGCCCAACGTGATCCTGACCCAACACACCGCTGGCGGCCAACGCACCGAAGACGAAGGCAAAGTGACCCAGTTTGTGCGCAACCTCGCCCGGTTTGAGCAGGGCGAAACCGTAGAGAATCAAGTCGATTTGTTGCGGGGTTACTGATATTGACTATTTTTGATACCGCTTACCCCAATCATCCAATTACTCCCCTCAATGCACATAACCGCTCCCCCCCAATCATTCGACGCAATTGTAATCGGCTCCGGCATTAGCGGGGGCTATGCCGCCAAAGAACTCACCGAAAAGGGCCTGCGGGTGCTGATGCTCGACCGGGGCAAACCCCTCGAACACGTTACGGGCTACGATACGGCCATGCGCGACCCCTGGGCCATGCCGCACCGGGGAAAGCTCAGTACGGAGCAAATCAAAGCGCATCCCTACATGACCCGCGATGCGGTTTACCAAGAAGGTAACGCCCACTACTGGATCAACGATGTGGACGCGCCCTACACCGAAAAAGAACGCTTCGACTGGTTCCGGCCCGATATTGTGGGCGGGAAGTCGATTATGTGGGGGCGGCAAACCTACCGATTGAGCGACCTGGACTTTGAAGCCAACGCCAAAGAAGGCATTGCCGTGGATTGGCCCATCCGCTACGCCGACATTGCCCCCTGGTACAGCTACGTGGAGAAATTTGTGGGCATCAGTGGCGAAAAACTGAACCTGCCCCAACTGCCCGACTCAGAATTTATGCCGCCGATGGACATGAACTGCCTCGAAAAGCACGTGGCTGATTCGATGAAGTCCACCTACAAAGGCGACCGGATTATGACCATCGGGCGGGTAGCTATGCTCACCGCTCCTAAGAAAATCCATACTGATCTGGGGCGGGCGAGTTGCCAGTTTCGGAACCTCTGCAACCGGGGATGTCCGTTCGGGGCTTACTTCAGCACGCAGGCCGCTACCCTGCCTGCCGCCATGAAAACGGGCAAACTGACCCTCCGTCCCCATTCTATGGTGGCTGAGGTACTGTATGATGCCCAGAAAAGCCGGGCGAAAGGGGTGCGGGTGATCGACTCATTAACGGGCGAAAGCCACGAGTATAACTCCAAAATCGTCTTAGAGAATGCGTCCACCCTCGGCTCCACATTTGTGCTGATGAATTCAACTTCCAGCCGGTTCCCCAACGGGTTGGGGAACGACAGCGGGGTGTTGGGCAAATACCTGATGGACCACCATTTCCGGGTAGGAGCCAACGCTTCCTACGAGGGCTATCAGGACAGTTACTACTACGGACGACGGGCCAACGGCATTTACATTCCGCGTTACCGAAACATCGGTACCGACAAGCGCGACTACCTCCGGGGATTTGGTTATCAGGGTCGGGCGGTTCGCGGGCACAACGAAGGCAGCGAAGGGTTCGGGGCCGATTTTAAAGAAAAACTGACCCAGCCCGGCAATTGGACAATGGGCCTCGGTGGCTTTGGCGAGTGCCTGCCCTACGCCGATAATCAGGTGACGCTCGACCAGCAGAAAACCGATAAGTGGGGTTTGCCAACGATGGTGTTCAACGCCAAATTTCGCGAAAACGAGCAGAAAATGCAGAAGGACATGATGAACGATGCCGCCGAAATGCTCGAAGCCGCCGGTCTGAAAAACGTTACGCCCTACAACAACCACAGTGCGCCGGGGATGGCTATTCACGAGATGGGCACCGCCCGAATGGGTCGCGACCCCAAAACGTCGATCCTGAACAAGTGGAATCAGATGCACGCCGTGAAAAACGTGTTCGTCACCGACGGAGCCGCCATGACCTCAACCTCCTGCGTGAACCCCTCGCTCACTTACATGGCCCTCACCGCCCGGGCCGCCGACTTCGCCGTGAAAGAGATGAAGAAGGGAAATATATAAAAGGGAGGAAGGGGGAAAGAAAGGAGTGCGCCATTCCTCCTTTCCCCCTTCCTTTTTAATCCGCTTTCACCACTGCGTGGCCACCGAACTCATTACGGAGGGCGGCCACCACTTTCCCGGTGAAGGTATCGTCCTGCAACGAGCGATAACGCATCATCAGCGACAAGGCAATCACAGGCGTAGGCACGCCGAGGTTCATGGCTGTTTCGAGCGTCCATTTGCCCTCGCCCGATGAGAACATCCGGCCTTTGATACCGTCGAGTTTTGCGTCTTTCCTGAACGCATTTTCGGTCAGTTCCATCAACCAGCTGCGAATCACTGAGCCATTGTTCCAGTTTTTCGCAACAGCCTCAAAATCAAACGGAAACGGGCTTTTTTCGAGTACTTCAAAGCCCTCAGCGATGGACTGCATCATGCCATATTCGATGCCGTTATGCACCATTTTGGTGAAGTGACCGCTACCCGCCGGGCCGGTGTAGAGGTAGCCATTTTCCACGGAAATCTCTTTGAACACATCGTCTAACTTCTCAACGGATTCGGGGTCGCCACCCACCATGGTGCAGGCTCCGTTGAGGGCACCGCTGATGCCTCCGCTCGTGCCGCAATCCACATAAGAAACGCCTTTGGTTTTGAGCATTTCATACCGTCGTAGTGTGTCCTGATAATGCGAGTTCCCCCCGTCGATCACAATGTCGCCCGGCGATAGGCCCGCTGTCAGCAGTTGATCTAACACCTTGTCGATCAGAGGCCCCGACGGAATCATGAGCCAGATGACGCGGGAGTTGGACAGCGTTTTAAACAGCTCTTCGTAGGAGCCAACGCCCCCGGCTCCTTCGCCTTTGATGAGGTTAACTAATTCGGGGTTAATGTCGTAACCAACCACTTCGTGTTTGTGGCGAAGCAGGTTTACAACAAGATTATAGCCCATTTTACCGAGGCCAACGAATCCGATTTGCATGGTTGGAGTCTGTTAGATTTTTGCAAAGTACAGGCATAAAACAGAATTTGTCGCTATTTTTAATGGAACACTTCTGTTTTACGGGCTTCCAATTGCTGAATCGTTTGCGTGAATGACCCCATTCGGCCCTGACCAGCGGTGATTGGGTTGTTGCGGAGGTAGAGTTTTTTGAGGTTACTCAAATTCAGCAAACCCGGCGAGAGTTCCTGTAGATTATTGTTGTTCAAATCGAGTTCTTCGAGCGTGTAGAGCCGGTCGAGTACGGGGGGCGTGGTGCTGAAAAAGTTATAGCCGAGGTCAAGTAGGCGCAGGCTGCGGTACCGGTCGAAGCGGGCAGGCAACGTGCCGATTTCGTTGTGGTGTGCATACAGAACCTGTAGCCGCCGAAGTTGGGAGAGTTGTTCCGGCAGTTGCTTCAGCTTGTTGTGCGACACCGCCAACTGCTCGAGCCGTCGAAGCCGACCCAGGCTGGCAGGCAGTTTGGTTAAGTTGTTGTAGTATAAATCGAGCACTTTCAGCCGCCGAAGTTTTGCCACCGAGGGCGGACAGGCCGTTAGTTCGGCATTGTATATGTTTAGGTCGGTCAGTCGGCGCAGGCCCCGGAAATCGGCCGTTTTCAGGCGATTATTCCCCAACCACAAACTTTCGAGCCGACGATTTCGGCGAACACCTGCCGGTAAACTTGTCAGTTGGTTTCCCTGAATATTCAATGCTTTGAGGTGTTTGTTCGGCATAAAAAACACGCTGTCATTGGTCAGGGCATTGTACAAAAAACTGAGCCGTTCGAGTTTTGGCAAGTCTTTGGTCAGGCGGGCGGGCAGCGTTTTGAGGTTATTTTTTGATAAATCCAGTTCGGCCAGATTCGGAAACCGATAGACAACGTCCGGGACTGATGTCAAACCCAATTGATTGAAATACAGAATCTTGACCGTGTCGGGCCGGGTTGTTTTATGAGCCGTTTCGAGGGTGCCGATGGCTCCGGGTTTTGACCGGACTACTCGTTTTTCAACAAACTTGCCGGCATACATAACGGATGTTCTGAACCGGATGTTAGCCGTAATGTTCATTCGCATGGTGTGGTAATAATCGGCCAACAGTTTGACCACGGTCTGTTTTGTGGAGTCGGGCGTGACCCCAAACCACTCGATCAGTGCATACGCAGCTTCACCCGTTGGTTCAAAAAACTCTGTCAATTGGAAGCCTACTTTGAATCCACTGAGATCGTACTGCTTGTAAAAAGCCTGAAACTGCTTCAGCGACTGACTCGTTAGCTCCAGCCCCACTTTGGGTTGCTTCGCAAATAGTTGCCTGACATCGGGGTAGTTCCTTTCTAATTCACTGACGTTCAATCCATAACGACTTGTATCCGCCATATCGATTACCTTGGTCTGTGAAAAACTATCGGGGCATAATCCGCTGAAAATCAGCAGTAACAACGGGTAAGAGCGCATAATGAAACGGGGTTTATGGGGGAATAACGATAAATATAGTTTATTTGTTTTATTTAGTATTTGCAACTGATTCTTACGGCTGATAGGCCTTCAGGGCTTAATATTGCAGGTAAAGTCAACATGACAATTTTCGTATGCAATCCCCCGACTCTCTAAATGCGGTGGCCGAGTTCCACCATACTTTTCACGCACCGGTGCTGGAAATCCCCCAAATTCCTGCCGAAAGCCGGTGCCAGTTGCGCGTTTCCCTCCTGGCCGAAGAACTGGACGAATTCCGGGAAGCCATTGCCGAGGGCGATCTGGTAGCCGTGGCCGATGCCCTCTGCGACCTGCAATACGTATTGTCGGGGGCAGTGCTTGAATTTGGCTTAGGGAATCAGTTCAAAGCCCTATTCGACGAGGTGCAACGCTCCAACATGAGCAAAGCCTGCTTAACCGTTGCGGAAGCCGAGGCAACCGTGGCTCTTTATCAGGAAAAGGGTACACCCTGCCACTATGAGAAGTCGGACGGGCGGTATCTGGTATTCCGCGATGCCGACCGCAAAACGCTCAAAAGCATCAACTACTC
>JAJAYX010000674.1 GCA_026785985.1 Rudanella sp.
CACTCGGTTTTCGAGCCGCTCATCGTGCACATCCATGTACGTTGGGAACAAACCAACAACAGTTGGGTTGGCGGTGGAGTAAGTAATAACCTCCAGCGATTTGTTGGCCGCCAGCGTGAAGTGACTCGCGCCTTTGCTGAGCGGGAAGCCTGCCATCGTCAGGTACACTTTGGCCAGTTGAGACTTCACAGCCGCCATGCCTACGCGTCCGTTGGAGTTCATCCAGGCCAGTGGCGCTTTTTCAGCTTCTACAAGATCGTTTACAATCTGCGTATAGACCTGCTCCTGTGGGATACGGCCCGGATTAAATTCCGGCGTACTCGTGGTTTGGGGAGTCAGAACGAGGGGTACATCACCCCACAACCGTACGGCGTGAAAATAGGCCCAGGCTCGCAAAAACCGCGCTTCGGCCAGAATACGCGCCTTTTGGTCGGCGTTCATGGGCGTAATAGCCGGTACTTTTTCGAGTACCAGGTTGGCATTGGCAATAACCCGGTACAGGCTGTTCCAGAGGTTAATGATGTGTCCCGTGTTGCCGTCGTACACCAACGAATACAGGTTGTTCAAATCAGAGTTCTGGGCGGTTTCTGTACCCGACGTACCCGTAGGTGCTTCGAGCATCTGCCAGGTTGAAGAGAAAATACCCGACCCACCGTAAATGCCGCGCATATCGGCGTATACCGAGACAATAGCCGATTCGGCATGGTCGGGAATGGTATAGAAGCTGTCGGGAGTCAGGTTCGAGGGAGGCATCTCCTCCAGAAAGTCCTTGCAACTGGTTGGTCCCAGCAGCATTGCTCCGCTCAGGAGCAGTAGGGTCAGTGGTTTTTGTATCTTAAAAGTCATGATTGTTCGTTTTTTAAAGCCCAATCTGGATTCCCATCATGTAAGTGGTTGGGCGTGGATACCCGTGCCACATCATCCCTTGCGAGAACGCGCTATTACCGTTACCCTGGTTGGTTGGCGTAACTTCGGGATCACCAATAATATCTTTGTTCGCCAGCAGGAAGAAATTCTGCACGGTGGCATACACCCGGAACTTACTCATTTTCAAACGGCTGGTTAGGTTGGCCGGGAGCGTATAGCCCATCAGAATGTTACGACCCCGCAGGAATGAGCCGTCCTTAATCCAGCGCGTATCCACGTTAGTCACGTAGCCTGCGCGGGTGTCGCGGATTTCCTGCATTTGTGAACCCTGATTCTGGGGTGTCCAGGAATCCAGTACCGTCCGGTAGCTGTTGGCGAGCGTCTGCCGGTCTTCGCTGGCGTGCAGGGTCATATCCATAATGTCATTGCCATACGAATACTGGAATTCAAGCGTGAAGTCCAGACTCTTATACCGAACGGTGTTGGTCATTGCGCCCCACGCCAGTGGGCTACCATTACCGATAATGCTCCGGTCGGCATCCGTAATGGCAAAATCGCCGTTGACGTCGAGGTATTTGATATCACCGGGCAGAATAGTCAGGTTGTTGCGGTACGAACGGAACTTAGCTGCTTGTTCGCGCTCGGCCTCGGTCCATGTACCCAGGCGGGTGAGGCCCCAGAAAGACCCAACCGGCTCGCCAATACGAATGATGTTTGTGGGGTTGGTGAAGTTTGGCCCACCCACGTTGAAAATGTCGGCCGGGGTAGCCAGTGACAACACCTTATTGCGGTTCATCGACAAGTTGAAGTTGGTTGTCCAGTTCAGATCATTAGTCGCAATGTTGACCGTATTGATTCCTAATTCAATCCCTCTGTTCTGCATAGACCCTACGTTCCGACGGATATTCGCGTAACCGCTCGTTGTGGGAACAGGTGCATCCAGGAGCATATCGGTTGTTTTGCGGCTGTAGTAATCGGCCTCCACCGTAAGCCGGCCTTTAAACAGACCCAGTTCAACGCCAAAGTCCGTTTGGGCGGTTTTCTCCCAACGCAAATCGGGGTTAGCTAAACGGGCAATCCCTGTTCCTGCCACCCGGCCATCGTTGAAAATGGTGGCGTAGGTTGAACTCAGCAGGGGCAGCGAGGTGAAGGGCGGAATTTCGGAGTTACCCGAGAAACCGTAGCTTGCCCGCACTTTCAGGTTCGAAATAACGGAACTGTTTTTCAGGAAAGCCTCTTCCGACACCCGCCAGGCCGCAGCCGCCGAGGGGAAAAAGGCAAACTTGTTGTTGGCTCCGAATTTCGACGAACCGTCGGCCCGGCCCGTAAACGTAAGCAGGTACTTTTCGTCTAAACTGTAGTTGAAACGACCGAAGTACGAGTTGAAGGCATCACGCGAAGCCCCTGAACCGATGCCTCCCAAAATACCAGCCGCTCCCAGGTTGTTAAACGAGAAGTAGTCGGTAGGAAAAGTCCGCACGTTGGCACCGATGCTGAAGAACTTGGTCTCTTGCCACGACAAACCCAACAGACCATCGAACGAGTGTCGGCCTACCTTCTTATTGTAGGTCAGGAAGTTTTCGAATGACCAGAATGATTCTTTCTGATTGTTAACCGATGCGTTACCCTGATCTCCGATGGCCAGCGTCCGGGTGGTCGACTGGTTGTTTTCCTGGGTGATAATGTTTGTCCCCAAAACCGTTTTCAACATCAGACCTTTTGCCAGCGCGATGTTCGTGTTCAGGCTTCCGGTTATTGTTTGCGTGTTCAGGATAAACCGGCGACC
>JAJAYX010000675.1 GCA_026785985.1 Rudanella sp.
GAGTGTGCGCGGAATGGGCGTTGCAGTAAGGGTCAAAACATCCACATCGACCCGCATTTCCTTGAGTTTATCTTTCGTTTTTACGCCAAACTTTTGCTCTTCGTCAACCACCAAAAGGCCTAAATCCTTGAATTTAACATCTTTATTCACAATTCGATGAGTGCCAATCAGAATCTGAATATCGCCGGAAGCCACGCCTTTTTGAATTTCTTTGATCTGATTAGCCGAGCGAAAGCGGTTGATGTAATCGACTTTTACGGGGAAATCAGCAAAGCGATCTTTAAATGTTTTGTAATGCTGCATGGCCAAAATGGTTGTCGGAACCAAAATAGCCACTTGTTTATTGTCACAAACAGCCTTGAAAGCTGCCCGAATTGCCACTTCGGTTTTGCCAAAACCAACATCCCCACAAACGAGCCGATCCATCGGGTGCGGCTGTTCCATGTCATTTTTTACATCGTTGGTTGCCTTGGCCTGATCAGGGGTGTCCTCATACATAAAGGACGATTCCAACTCTACCTGCAAGAATGTATCGCGGCTAAACGCAAAGCCCAGGGCCTGCCGACGCTTGGAATACAGCATAATCAACTCTTTGGCAATGTCCTTTACCTGCTTCTTTACCCGCGACTTTTTCAGTTCCCATTCCTGCGAACCAAGTTTATTCATCGTGGGTGGGCCGCCCTCTTTTCCGCTGTATTTGGCAATTTTGTGCAGGCTGTGAATGTTGACCAGCAAAATGTCGTTGTCGCGGTAAATGAGCCGGATTGCTTCCTGTTCGCGGCCACCGGCATCAATTTTCTCGAGCCCGGCAAACCGCCCGATTCCGTGGTCAACGTGGGTCACGTAGTCGCCGGGTTGAAGCGTTTTCAACTCGCGGAGGGTAAGTGCCTTCGACTTGGAAAACTTATCCTGAACGCGGTATTTGAAGTAACGATCAAAAATCTGGTGATCGGTGAAGCAGGCAATTTTGAGAGCATCGTCCGTGAATCCCTCCCGAATGCCGAGGTTGAGCGGCAGGAATTTCAGGAACGGGTCCAGCTCCTCGAAAATGGTTTTCAGTCGCTCCAACTGCTTGAATGACTCGGCCGCAATAATGTTAGTATAACCCTTCGATTGATTCTCAGCGAGGTTGTCGACTAGCCTCTTAAAGTCTTTGTTGAACGACGGTTGTAGCTTGGACGGGTACTGTTGTTTGATCTCGGTTTTAAAGTAAAACTTCCGGCCAAACTCAATCGTAGTGAACTGTTTCAACTGATTCAGGAACGTCCGGCGTGTCTCGAACAACTCGCCGGGGTCCGAAATAACCTGCACTCCCCCACTCCCGGCCACCACCGAAGCAAAACGTTGCTCGGCTTTCTCGAAGCAGTTATCCACAATTTCGAGCGTGAATTCCACATCCTTGGCCCAGACAATCATGTTTTTAGGAAGATAATCTAGAAACGATTCGCGGGTTTCTTCGACTAATTTGGTCTGGATATTGGGGATAATGTTGATAAAGGGAACGTCGCCAGTAGAAATCTGGGATTCGGGGTTAAACTTCCGAATGCTCTCAACCTCATCGCCAAACAGATCGATGCGAAAGGGGAACTCGCTCGCATACGAAAACACGTCGATAATGCCCCCTCGAATTGAAAACTGCCCAGCTTCGTAGACGAAATCGGTCAACTCAAACGAGTAATCCTGGAGAAGTTCCGACACAAAATTGGTGTCGAGTCTGTCGCCCACCTTCACAGTCAATGTATTGGCGATCAGAGTTTTCTTGCTGATTACCTTTTCCGACAAGGCTTCTGGGTAAGTCACAATCAGTAAGCCACCCTTCGGGGCCGGATTGAGTTTGTTGAGCGTTTCGGCCCGCATCAGCACGTTGGCGTTCTCCACCTCCTCATACTGATACGGTTTCTTATACGACATCGGAAACAGCAAGACCTCCTGCCCCGACACGTTTTGCAAATCGTTAAAAAAGTAAGATGCCTCGTCGCGGTCGGTCATCACTAACAAGTGATTGCCGCCGTGAATTTTGTAGAGAGCCGTAGCCAGAACAGCATCCAAACTGCCCACTATCCCTTTAATCTGAAGTCGTTGAGGTTCCGAAACCTTACGTGAAAGGGGTTCGACTAAGAGCTTAATAAAACTATCATCGGTATAAAGACCGATTAATTCCTGTGCGTTCAAAGCAGCCGTTTTAGGGAATACGAAAAGCCGCCGGAATCACTTCAGCGGCACTGAAAGGGTAACAGCGTAAGTATAGCAGTTGTTCCTGTTTTATTCTTTCTTGGAAAGGCATGATTTTTAATTCGTTTTTATAATTTTTGCTGAAAATCTATATAGTTGCAACTGTTTAACAATCAGATAGATACAAATTACTTATGAATAAATTCACCGTTTGCCAAAAGAAATGACAACGTATTTAAGAGTTCAGCTGCTAAGGTAGCTGAACTCTTAAATACGTTGTCATGAACAAAACAATACGGATTGCGGTAATAGGCTGGATGCTGTTTGTTTCCTCCTGTCAAGTGTACGACTCCTCTGAACTTATAGGTCCGGTTAGTCAGGAAATTACTATTGAAGAGGCAAAAACCTTTATCAACAGCCAGAAAGCAGGAGCGCGAGTAAGCAGATCAGACAGCAAAACGATCAGGACTGAATTTTGGAACGATGCACAAAAATTGAGCTTTGAAAATGGCCTACCTGTTGTTGTGGTTCCACTTTCGTACAATTTTGAAAATCAAACGGTTTTTCAAAATGGCAGACCGGGCAAAGGAAAACGGTATGACAAGAGGAATTACACGTTTGAGTCGAAACTGCTCGTTTATAAAAATCGGGAAGGAAAAATGATGGCTGACATGGTGCGATTCATCCCCGAAGCAGATAGCAGAAAAGGGAAGCGTAAAATAGCCGGAAAGGACTTCTCCGGTTATGTTTTAGCCTACGACCAATCAGGGAGTACATACAAGGGCGGTTGGTATTACGAAAAAGGCAAGCCCCAAAAACGAGTTCGTATCGACGGAGCTAAAAAGGCTCGTTTGGCCAGTAGCGATTGTGATATTTTGATTTACAGACCGGCAGATCCCGACAGGCCAGCGCAACTTGGAACGGGCGCACCTGCGTCGGCGGGAAGTGCTTACTACGATAGCCAAGGTAATTTGTGGGTTTTAGACGAGGTGATTCCTATGCCTTGTGGCGGTAGTACGGGTACTGGCAATAGCGATGGTCCGGTAGATGGCTCACCGGGTTATGTTCCGCCCGGTTACGGAGATCCTTCCTGGATATGGAATACATATGGTGGTGGTAATGGTGGTTCAAACAGTACCTATTCGCCCTTCACCATGAATATTATTGGCGATTTTGGGATATTCAGTTTTGATGCTGCAGACAATTTCTTTTTGTTGATGCTGATCAACAAAGCGATTCTCTTTGATGCTGATGAACGGCAGCTAATCCGAGAAAACTGGGGGATACTTTACGGAATACTTTCATACACAATAGAACAGACTGGCCAAAAGCCAACAACACTAATGGTTCCTCCTTCTCCGAATCGAACTATCAAAGTTGTAGGAAGGGATGGATTTAACGAGAGTACGGACTTCAGATTATACACAAACAAATGTGATGCTCTTGCATATTTAAAGAATAAAACTCAATTAGGAAATGCAGAGGTGGGAGCCTACGTTACAAATCAAGGTATAGTAATTGGGCCAAACAGTGAAGGAAGTCAAAATAGCTATAATTTTTCGGTTGGAATACCTACCTTTTATGTAAACGGTGTAGCCGTAAGCAGCTATCATCAACCAGTACTGACAACAACTAATATGGGTAATTTAAATGTGGCTTCTTATATACATACAC
>JAJAYX010000676.1 GCA_026785985.1 Rudanella sp.
CTTGATCTGGCGGGGCCGCCCGTGCGGTGCTGTTTTCTAACCAAATCGGCAGATTGGCCTTGTGAAGAAATTCGAGCAGGTGGGCGTTGTAGATGCCCGTGTGTTCCATGCAGAACACTACATGTTTGGGGTTCCAGGAAGCGAGTGTTCTCAACTGCCGCAGGACAGTTTTGATTCCCGCAACGGTGTTGGCAGTAGTCGTTTGGAAGACAACTGTCTTGCCATCAGAAACGGCCCAATCGAGTGTTGCTTTGCTAATGTCGATGCCGATGTAGTGGTAAATGTCCATAAAAGCGTTTAGTTTTGGTTGTCAGTCAACCGACCTGCCTTTGCTCGAACCCTTATAATGGGCCGTGAACCCGTCTTTCTATCTGAGCCGTTGCAAGTCTAACAGAGCGGGGTACTGACCGCGACGGCGGACCGTTCGGAGCATAGGTCTTTCTCCTTGGCGACCCGGTAGTGTACCCCACTCTGGTTGACTACTGGAAAGCTACCAAATCTTGGAATATTACCAGCCCACAAACCTAAAGGGCGGACCGGCTGGATGTAGCCGCATCGGCGGTCTGACCTAACACCTGGCCCTAAAGAACGCAAAGAAAAAGACATTGACCTGGTCGATTACTATGCCCAAGTAGTCCTCTGGTCAGCCGATAAGCTACTGACAATCAGTAAGTATTTAGCGATGGATGCGTATTTTACCAAGAAAAGCTTTATAAACCGAATCACCACGAAGACTCATCTGGAGATCATCTGTTTGCTGCGGCAGGACGCCGATCTACGCTATCTCTACATAAGTCCCAAACGGGCGGGCAAGGGGGCTCCCAAACTATATGATGGTAAGATTGATCTAAAAAAGCCCGACCTAAGTCAAACTGACTAATTCCTTCAACTCCTCGTCGCTCAGGTCGCCCAGCCAGGTTTCGCCCGTTTTCACGCTCAGGTCGGCGAGTTCTTTTTTGGACTGGATCATCGCGTCGATTTTTTCTTCCAGCGTACCCTGATTAATCAGGCGATACACCAGCACGTTTTTGGTTTGGCCGATGCGGAAGGCCCGGTCGGTGGCCTGTGCTTCCACGGCAGGATTCCACCACAAATCGTAATGAATGACGTGGTTAGCCTGCGTCAGGTTGAGGCCCGTACCGCCCGCTTTCAGCGACAAAATAAACGTGTGGTCGGAGCGGTTGTTCTGGAATTGCTCCACCATCCGGTCGCGATCGGGGCGGGACGTGCCACCATGCAGAAACAGGGGTTTCTGGCCAAACTGCTGCTGAATGAACTCCTGCAATAACACGCCCATTTCGTGGTACTGCGTGAAAATCAGCACTTTCTCGTGGTTTGCATAGACCGTTTCGAGCAGGTCGAGGAGCATGGTTGCCTTGCCGGAGAGGGCCACCTGACGGTTGCCTTCTTTCAGGTATTGATGCGGGTGATTGCCAATCTGCTTGAGAGCGGTCATCAGTTTCAGCACCAGACCACGCCGGGCAATGCCCTCTTTATCTTCGATAGCCCGGATGCTTTCCTGCACCACGCTCTCGTACAACGAAGCCTGTTCCGAGGTAAGCGAACAAAACTGGTTGTTCTCGATTTTATCGGGTAGGTCGCTGATGATGGTCTTATCGGTTTTGACGCGCCGGAGTAAAAACGGACTGGTCACGCGCCGGAACTGGTCAAGTCGCTGTTGGTCACGCTCCTGCTGAATGGGTTTTCCAAACTCTTCATTGAACTTGGTGAGACCCCCCAGATAACCCTTGTTCACGAAGTCCATAATGCTCCAAAATTCCGACAGCCGGTTCTCCACGGGCGTGCCGCTGAGGGCAATCCGAATGGGTGATTTCAGGCTTTTAACCGCTTTAGTCTGCTCGGTATCCGCGTTTTTAATGTTTTGTGCTTCGTCGATAATGAGCGTGGCCCAGGTCAGTTTCTTTAGTTTTTCGAGGTCGGAGCGCACCGTGCCATAGGTGGTCAACAGCACGTCGTAGGCTTTTTCCTGCTTGCCTTCCGGGAGTTTGCGGTTGGGGCCGTGATAGATGTGCGGTTTCAGGGACGGGGCAAATTTGGCAATCTCTTTTTGCCAGTTAGTTAGTAGAGTAGTTGGCATCACAACCAGCCCCTTTTGTTTCTCGAAGCGGCCCTCCTGCTTAAATTTCAGCAGTAATGCAATGACTTGCAGCGTTTTACCCAAGCCCATGTCATCGGCCAGCAGGCTTCCCATGCCGAGGGCTGTGTTCTTCACGAGCCAGTCGTAGCCACGTTGTTGGTAGGGGCGAAGATTGGCCCGCAGGTCGTTGGGTAACGGTTGGTTTTGAACGTCGGTGAACTGTTTGATGATCTCCCGAACCTCGTCCGACAGTCCCAATCGGCCACCCTTGTACTCCTCCGACAAAGCTGCCCGGAGCAAATCAGTCCCGGTCAGTTCGGGTGGGTTTTCGAGTTGTTTGTAGAGTTTGGTCAACTCGTTGGGGTCAACCAACACATACTGATCTTTGATTTTAACCAGCCCCGTTGAGTTATTCACCAGCTTCTGAAACTCCTTCAGGCTCACCGTTTCACCACCCAAAGCCACTTGCCAGTCGAACGTAAGCATATCGTCTAAACGCATGAACGACCCAACAGCCGCTCCCTTCGATTTGGTCCGAAGCCGCCCGCCCGCCGAGGGACGCACCCAGTGCCGGAGCGATTTGGGCAACAGCAGCGCGATACCCAGCAACTGCATCCGGGGCAGCGTTTCGAGCAGCACCTTCACAAAATCGGCTGATTTATAGTACAGTGCCGTCGGGCCATCGGTTTTGGTCAGTTGCGCCAAATCGGGAAAGTGCCGCGACAACACCAGCAAATCCTGTAAAACGGTCATACGAATCCCGGCATATTGTTTGTCGCGGAGGATGTCGGCGAGTGCAATGGGCGGGGCCACCGAGGTTCGTGCCAACGCTTTGGTTGGGGTTGTTCCAGCGTTTTTTTTGGTCGTGCGGGATGGCTTTTTGGTCGTTTTTTCGGCCTGAAGGACTGCCTGTGGTTTCGTCGCTTCACTGTCTCGGATAAGCAGACTAACCCGGAACTCGTCGCCCAGTTCGGAATCTTCGACCGCCAGAATCGGCACAAACCGCTTGTGCGTCAGGAAGAAATCGTTGAGCCAAAGCTGCATGGCCAACGGCATTTCGCGCTTGCCAAATCCCTCGAACCGGATCGTTTCGACCCCAAAAAACAAGCGGTCGGCATCTTCCAGGGGCCAGCGTTCCCAGAGTTCGATGGTAGTGTCGTGGATGGTTGGGCGCACGAGCAACGAGCAGAGCATGAGCACCTGTTCGCGACCGGGGAGAGCCAGCCACTCTTTTTGCCAGCGCACCGTGAGCAGTAAGGGGGGCAGTTGGGCCGCCAGCAAATCGGTTTGATGCCGCACGGCCTCGTTGAGCGTGGCGGGCATCCACCGAACGCGGTATTGTTCTTCGGTGGGGCCAACGCGCAGGAGTTGCGGCACCACGGCCCCGCGCCGGAGCAGGGCTACCGAAAACTGAGTGGCTAAATATAAGCCCCGCACGGAGTCGCTCATTTCGGCAAAATCGGCCTCAGTGAGCGTTTCAAGCCAGTTAGTGAGGTCGTTGAGGGTGTAATCAGCAAACTGTTTCGACTCGCCATGTTCGCTATAGACCCCAATTTTTTTGATCTCCATAGATTCATCCAACTGCAACTCGATGCTATCGCTTAGGGTTGGATTCGTGATGGAAACAACCGAGGGCCGGGCCACACGCCCATTGGCGTAGTTCGTGCGTTTGGCGGGTTTACTCTCGTCGATGGGCTTGCCGAATAGAGTGTACGCTTTGGCCAGCGACTTCAGAAAATCACTTTTCGTGAAGGTCGTCGTTGGCTGAAGCAGTTCGAGCAATTGGTCGGCGAGGGCCGGGATGGTGGCGTAGTTGAGTTGGGCGCGGGCGGCTTCGTCGGGTCGCCAGTCTTCATCGTCGGGCAGGTCGTCGGTGCCGATGTCCTGCAATGACAACACCGTTTCCATACCCCCGCTCATAATCTCCGACTGCGAGTTTTTGAGTTGGTCCAGAATATCCAATCCCTTAAACTGAAACACCAGGAACGGGTTCCGATCAATCTCATTAGCAATCACATAGACCACAGCCGCAAGGTGTTTGCAGGGCACAGCATAGTCGGGGCAGGAACAACCCATACCGAGGTCATCGAAGGTGCGGGGAAAGAGCCGAATTTCCCGTTTCTGGGCAAAATCGACCAGTTCCTGCGGGAGTTGCCGGTTCAGCAATTGCGCCAGAATCGCCGGGTTCTCCTGAATTTCGGCGATTAACGACTTCTTTTCCTGCTCCGTAAACAGCGGCACCAGCAGCTTCACTTTGTAGGGCCGGGGAGCTGATCCCCGTACTTGTGCACTAATCTGGTTATTGTCGATTTTGAGACCCTGCACAGCCCCTTTGTTGGCGTAGGTTTTACCTCGCGGCAGGCGGTTGGCTAAGTCGATTCGGGTCAGGGCATTGAGCCATTGCTGGCCCCACCAGGTTTTGCCGTAGCTAATACGTTCGGCCATAGGATGCGTCGGAAAGTGTTAGGACAATAGAGACGTAACGAAAATCGGATGCAAAAATTCACCCTTCGTCCGCTTGCTGCCCTAAAATGAGCCATTTACTGACCCAGAACCGCCGTAAACTCAATCTCGATCAGGTAATCGGGGCTAATCAACGCGCTCACTTCGTAGATGCCGGTGGTGGGTTTGATTTCGCCGAAAGCGGCTCCGTGAGCTTTGGCAATCTCTTCCCAACGACTAATGTCGGTGGTGAACATCCGCGTACGGACCACGTCGCTCATGGAGGCACCCAACCCAGCCAGTACCTCGGCAATGCGGGTCAGGATGTTGTGGGTTTGGGCGTAGATGTCGTCTTTCTTGACAATTTCACCATCCACAATGGCCACTGTACCGGACACCTCGATGATGTTGCCGATACGGACGGCTCGGCAGTAGCCCATTTTATCCTCCCAGGGAGAGCCGGAAAGGATGTTTTGTCGTTTCATGCCGCAAATTAGTTATTTTTGTCTATGTACATCGCACAAGAGAACCATGACACTGGAACAACCCATTACCAGCCTTGACCAACTCGACCCGTTGGGCATTTATTCCTACGCTGATTACCTGACATGGCAGTTTGAAGAGCGCGTAGAGCTTTTTAAAGGAAAATTATTTCCGATGGCCGCGCCAAAACGGCTTCATCAGCGATACTCGTCGCGTTTATCGTTACAAATTGGTAATTATCTCGTAGGCAAGTCCTGCGAGCTATATGTAGCCCCCTTCGATGTTCGCTTGCCCGATAATAAGCGTAAACCCCGTTTTGATGAGGATGTTTACACGGTTGTTCAGCCTGATCTGTGTGTGATCTGTGATGCCGAAAAGTTAGATGACCGGGGTTGTTTGGGCGCACCTGATCTGATGATCGAAATTCTTTCGCCGGGAAACACCAAGAAGGAAATGAGTGATAAATTCCGGCTTTACGAAGAAGCCGGTGTTCGGGAGTATTGGGTGGTTGAACCAGCCGATAAATTTGTCTTGATTTATGTGCTGCGTGATGGCGAGTATGTCGGGTTGCGCCCTGCCACCGACGAGTATCCGATTAACAGCACCATCTTACCAGATTTGACGATTGATCTGGCGGCTGTATTTGCTGAATAAGGCTCCTTACATTGCCCACACAGCTTTAAATTGTGCCTTTTCTCCTTCGCACACGCCACAAACATACTCGGTCAAATCACCGAAAGCAGTTCCCGCGCTGATACTCCGGTGCGGCTCCCCAAAGTGGGCATCGTAGCGACTCAGACAGTTGGGGCACTGATGAACAAGGATTTTGGGCCGCTCCGCCGACGCTTCTGGCTGGGGTTCAGGAAGCACCGTTTCGGGCGAGGACAAGCGTTCGTAATAGGCCATCGACAACTGGCGAATGCTCTCGCTGAGAGCGGCCATTGGCTGGCTTTTAGCAAACAGGACATACTGCGAGTTGGTTGTCGAGTAACCCGTTCGCTGGTACATATCGAAGGTGGTCTCACTTCCGTTTCGCTGCAACACCACCGACGCGGCTGCCTCAGAAAACGGGATGTTTAGGGCGAAACTAAGCGCGTCGGTCCGCACGTCGGTATCGTCTAGCTGGTTTAGTACCTGATTCCGCACCAAAACGGTTTGCTCGTCGGCATCAGGGAGTTGCCAGTTCAGATGCCAGGCGGGCAGGTTTGTTCGTACCCCAAACCGACCTAACAACCGATCCCAGGCAGGCCGGTCGCCCTCGCGAATGTCTTTGATCAGTAGTGTTTTGTAGGGAGTCAAATACAGCTTTCCCATTCGAGTATCGCGGCAGAGGTCGCAGAGGGCCGTGATGAATTCGAGCGAAAAGGCGTAGTTTTTCCGGTACAAACCCAGCCAACAATTCCCGTTTCGGGTTTGATGAAACCCTTCGTACAATGGCATGATGGCCTGGGGTAATTTCAGGTCTTCGGCCACTTTGCGGGTTCGTCCCTGGAAGTCGGCCATCACCGCCCGGTAAAACGTATCGAGCGTGGCCCGCACGCCTGTGTCTGCCGGGTTGCCAAAGTAATGCTTCTCTACCGCCCGCACGAAGCTCGCAATAAACTCACTTTCGATCAAAATGGGCCACTGATACCGCCGGACGCTGCCCGACGGTCGCAAAAAAACGTACCAGTAGTTCGGCTCTGGTGAAGCCACAAAATTGACATTCCCCGTAAATGGGGCAACCAGTGACTGGGCCGGGTCAATCAGGTTCACTTTCAGCCGGGGAGCTGTGGTGAACTGCGCCAGCACATCGAGGTAAACCCCCGCCGTGAGCCAGGGCGTATCAGGAAAAACGTCGGTGGCTGGCAACGACGACACGATGTTCATAGCGTGTGAGTCGGCTTCGTCGGTGGGCAAGCCGAGGTCATGAATCCGCCGGGCCATGTCCTCGCGGGTAATAGCCGACGGCAAGTTGAGCAACAAGCTCTGCCGGTTGCTGACTTCAAGGCTCGTCAGACCATAATTAGCCGCCCAGCCCACCAGTTGCCGGAGGTCGTTAGGGGCGATACTGCCGCCGTGAGTCAAGATTCGGAGGGGCTTTGTCATGCGGTTTTTTCGGGGTGGTGGCAGGTTGTAAACTCTTGTTTTCAAAGATACTCAATTTCTCAAACCCCTGCCGCAACCCGTTTACCCACCTGTTCCAGCATGGCTTTTACCTCCGGTCGGCAACTACCGCAGCCGGTGCCGGCCCCCGTTGTCTGGCAGAGTTTGCCGAACTCCGTTGCCCCCGCCCGGATGGCTTCCTGCAAATTACCTTCGCCCACGCTGTTGCACGAACACACTAATTTACCCAAAACGGGCCTGGGCGCTTGCCCCGACCGAAGCAACGATAACCTCTTGTCAGACAGTTCGGTACGGTTATGAATCAGGTCTTTATACTCCAGAAACTCGGCCTTGTCGCCAATCAGAATGGTTCCCACGAGTCGGTCACGGTGGATGATGCACTTTTTGTAGTAGCGTTTAGCCCGGTCAATAAACACCACTTCCTCATACTCGTGGGCATCGGCCGTTCGGGGGGCTTCGGGCAGGCCCAGCGAGCA
>JAJAYX010000677.1 GCA_026785985.1 Rudanella sp.
GCCGAGTGGAATCCCCCGGCCATAATCGCGGATTTCGACCCGGTGATCGGTTACTTTGATGTCGATGGCCTTTCCGTTGCCCATCACGTGTTCGTCGATACAGTTATCAACTACCTCTTTAAGCAGTACATAAATACCATCATCGGCGGCAGAGCCGTCCCCTAATTTACCGATATACATACCGGGGCGCAACCGAATGTGTTCGCGCCAGTCTAAAGAACGGATACTATCTTCGTCGTACTGAACAGGCTTAGTGGTGTTATCAATCATTTTGGATTTCGGATAGTTGAATTTCGGATTAGGGATATCCGACATACCCAATCCGAAATCACCCACTTTCAGGGTAAAATGCAAAAACAGAAGTGACTTACCTTTCGTCACGTAGCAAGATACGAAAAAATCCCGGCAAATAGAAAAGTATTTAAAATGCCACTAAAGTTCGTTTACTTTGCTACCTGAATAGACTAAAGTACGATTTCAGCGGCCATAACGTTAGCCTACCAACACGGGTTTAGCCCGACGATGTAGATCATACATCTAAAAAATATGCAAAAAGAATTGCGCCATTCAGCGGCTCACATGCAAACTCCCTGCCCTCCAACTGCCCTGTCGGCAATAAAATCCGCTTTTTCGCTGGCTTTAGTGGGATTGTTCCTTCAAACACCATCGGTAAATGCCCAGGTAGTAGCCCCCTCGGCGCAGCCGGGGGCCGTTCAGCCACGGGGAACCGTTCAGCCGGGGATAACTGTGCCTGGGAGGGCCGGCCAACCGGGCGTCACTACCCCCATGAACAACCGGGCCGGCACCCCCGCTAACATTCCCGGCAATGGCCAGAATCAAACGGGCCGGGGCGTTAATGGAGCCGTGCAAACCCAACAGGGTACCAATGCCAATGGGCAACCCAATGCCCAAAATGGCCAGAACGGGCAACCTCAGCTTAACCCCGACGGAACAGTCGTTACGGACCCTAACACTATCGAACAGAATGATCCGCAGGTGCAGAAAAGCACGGAAGAAGTTCTGGAAGATGGCTATACGGCTGCCCGTGCGCGGGAACGGGAACGGCTTCGGTCAAAAATATTTGGCTACGAGATTTTCAACAACCCTCTCTACGTCAACACGTTTCAGCCAAATGGTAATGTGGCCACGCCCCGTGGTTACGTTGTTGGGCCGGGCGATGCACTGAATATCCAATTGTATGGATTTACGGAAGCCGATTTCAGTCAGAGCATTTCGAAAGAAGGGAACATCTACTTCACTCAGCAAACGGGCATTGGTCCCGTTAATGTAACGGGCTTGAGTATTGAAGCTGTTAAAGCCCGAATCATCAGTCGGTTAGCTCCTAAGTTTGTAGGCCTTCGGAGTAGCTCTTATGGCCCGCAAAATACCTATTTAGAAGTGTCTATTGGGGGCTTGCGGAGCATTCGGGTGTCTGTTTTGGGCGAAGCCTTCCGACCCGGAACCTACGTTATGTCGTCGCTCTCGACGGTGATGAACGCTATTTATCAGGCAGCCGGCCCCGATTTGCTGGGGTCGTATCGGCGCGTAAACGTGATTCGCGGAGGGAAAATTCTGGTGACACTCGACCTGTATGACTATCTGCTGACGGGTATTCAACGCAACGATTTGCGGCTTCAGGACGGCGACATTATCCGCTTTGGCAAATATGTTAGTCGGGTGGAGATTACCGGAACGGTGAACCGAAACAACATTTTCGAGATGCTACCCGGCGAAACCCTCGACAAACTCCTGTTCTATGCAGCCGACTTTGCCGCCAATGCCTACCGTAACAAGGTGAAAGTGACCCGCCTGACCGACCGCGAACGCAAAGTAATCGACGTGAATCAGGATCAGTTCAAAACCTTTGTGATGCAGAATGGCGATCAGGTCGATGTGGAGCAATTGCTCGACCGGTTCGAGAATCAGGTGAACATCCAGGGCGCTGTGTATCGTCCCGGTCGTTACTCGCTCGATCAGAACAAAACTCTCCGGCAATTAATCGACAATGCCGAAGGACTGAAAGGTGATGCCTTCACGGGCCGGGTACAGATTATCAGAACCCGCGAAGATTTATCGTTTGAAACGATTCCCATCAATCTGGCCGATGTGCTTAACGGAGCTACTGCCGATGTGCCTTTACAACGCGAAGATCAGGTGATCATTACATCGCGTTTCGATTTGGCCGAGGGGGCCAGCGTATCCATCCAGGGCGAGGTGAACCGATCCGCCGAAGGCTTCCAATATGCGTCGAATATGACACTGGAAGACTTAATTTTCCGGGCGGGTGGCTTGAAAGAATCAGCCGCAGCCGCCCAGGTTGAGGTGGTACGCCGAAAGAAAGACGTTGATCTTAAATCGACCTCGGCGCAGATTGCCGAAACGTTTGTGTTCAACGTGGATCGTGACCTGACCATCAAAAGCAGCGATAGTAAGTTTCTGTTGCAGCCATTCGATCAGGTGATTGTGCGCCGGTCGCCCAACTATCAGGTTCAGACCTATGCCCGCGTGGAAGGTGAAGTAATTCTGCCGGGTGCCTACCCCATCAAAACAAAAGACCAGAAAATTTCGGATATTGTTATGCAGGCGGGCGGGCTTACTCCCTTTGCCTACGTGCGGGGTGCAACCCTGATTCGAACTATTAAACTAAGCGACGACGAGCTGGCGCAACGCCAGAAATCGGTGGATGAACTGGCCGATGATGCCCGCAAAAGTGTAATTCAGATCGATGCTGTAACACCCTATAAAACGGAGTCGATAGGAATTAACCTGGCAAAAATTTTAGAAAATCCGGGATCGAGCGAAGACATCCTGGTTTCGGAAGGGGACTTACTCCGTATACCCAAGCAGTTGGAAACGGTTCGATTGCAGGGCGAGTTAATGTTGCCAACAACCGTTAAGTACCGTAATGAGCGAAATTTTCAGGATTACATCAGCGACGCAGGTGGTTTCACGGATAAATCGCAACGCCGGAAATCGTTTGTGGTTTATGCGAATGGCTCAGTAGACCGGACACGCAAGTTTATGTTCTTTAACATTTACCCCCGCGTTGAACCCGGTTCCGAAATTATTGTGCCACGCCAAACCAGCAATCCATTGACACCACAGCAACTGATCGGGCAAGCCACGCAGATTACTTCTTCAGTAATGACGCTCATTTTGGGCATCCTGGCGTTCCGGTCTATTCGATAACACCAATCACCGACATACATAGTTTATGAATCCGAATACTCCCGTACCAAACAATGGCAACATACCCGCCCCGCTGGTTCGGCCCGTCCCCCCCGAGCAGTTGTCGCCCAAAGCGGTGATTCTCCAGGTATTCAGGCTGCGGTATGTTTTCAGGCGATACTGGAAACTCATTTTGAGCCTGATGGTCATTGGAGGAGTAATTGGTAAATTCATCGATATTTCCGAGAAACGCCAGCCGATTTATAACGGCGGTATTACCTTTAACCTCGGTTCTGGGAGCTCAACGAGCAATGGAATGGGCGATTTGGGTGCCCTGGCCAGTGCATTCGGCATTGGCAGCAGCGCACCCGATGCGAATATCTTTGTGGGCGACAACTTCATGATTTATGCTAAGTCGCGGCCTGTAATCGAGAAAACATTGATGAAGACCGTTAAGATCAGCGGCATTGATACCCTGCTGGTGAACTATTACATTCAGCATAGCGGAATCCGCGATAAAGAGTGGGAAGATAACGATACACTTCGGGCATTCAGAATGGATAAGGCCAAAAAACCGGAGGAGTATAATAAGGATGAAATTACGGCGATGGCCCAGATTTACACCCGCGTGCTGACCGAAATGGGGGTATCGCAGCCAGAACGTAAATCGTCGTTTATGCGCTTGGATGCATTTATGGAAGATGAAGCACTGACGAAAGTGTTTGTGGAAACTCACCTCAAAACCATCGAAGAAGATTATCGCTACAAGCAAACCAAAAAGTCACGCGAGATGTACGACATTCTTGTAAAGAGAACAGATTCGTTACGGTCTCTGCTGACGGGTACGGAGAGCCGATTGGCCCGGCAAATAGATCAGAATCAGCAGGTTGTGGTGGCACAAGCCCGGATCGAGGAGACCAAATTGACACGCAACTCGACCTTTTTGAGCCAACAGTATTTTGCGGCTGTGCAAAGCCAGGACAACATGCGTTTGTCGCTAATTAAGGAGGCCCCGCTTTTCACGGAGATCGAGCCGGTTTCGTTGCCGTTATATAAAGAAATCAGAACCTCCATTGCCGCTCAGGCGGGTATTGTGTTGGGATTACTGATCAGCATTATAATTATATTCTTCCGCGAGACGTATCGGTCTATTATGCAGGAAGGGTAAAATTGAAAACCACAAACATTTTTGAGAACTCAGGAAGTTATTATTGAACCCGGTCGCTCGGAGCGGCATTATTGGCGCGATTTGTGGCGCAACCGCGAACTGTTGTACATCCTGTCGATGCGCGATGTGTCGGTGCGCTACAAACAAACCGCGCTGGGTGCAGCCTGGGGTCTGATTCGCCCGTTAACAACTATGCTCATTATGGTGTTTGTGTTTAGTAACGTGGCCAAACTGCCCCCCGATCCGGGCATTCCGTATCCGTTGATGGTGTTGGGCGGCATCACGATCTGGACGTTTTTTGCCACTGCGTTTACGCAGGTAAGCAACAGCGTGACGTTGAATTCAAACCTCGTTACGAAGGTTTATTTTCCCCGGCTCATTATGCCGCTTAGTTCGATAGCCGTTAGTTTTATTGACTTCCTGGTATCGCTGGGGCTGTTTATTGGGTTGGCCATCTGGTATCGGTTTGTACCCGACTGGCACCTGATCTTTGTACCGGTGTTTATGTTGCTGGCGGTGATGGCTTCGTTTGCTTTTGGCTTGTTTTTCGCGGTGGTAAACGTGCGGTTTCGTGACATTGGCCAATTGATTCCGTTCATCGTGCAGATTGGGTTTTATATCTGCCCCATCGCCTACAGCAGCCGATTGGTGGAGGGTAACTGGTTCTATAAATTTTACATACTCAACCCAATGGTTGGTATTATCGACGGGTTCCGTTGGGCATTACTCGGCGAAAAGGCGTATTTTAACCCCCAAAGTACCTTGTAC
>JAJAYX010000678.1 GCA_026785985.1 Rudanella sp.
TGGTTTTTTCTGTTCTGGTTGCCCTCCTATTTCTCGTCCACGTTCTCGCTCGACCTCAAGAAACCCAGCCTCGAACTGATGCTGATTTACACCGCCACCACTTTTGGCAGCATTGGCGGGGGCTATTTGTCGTCGTGGCTGATTAAGCGGGGCTGGCCCACCCTGAAAGCCAGAAAAGCGGTTTTGCTGGGGTTCGCCATCCTCGAATTGTCTATTATTATGGCGCAGTTTGCCACCAACGTCTGGATGGCCGTTGGCCTGATTAGCCTGGCTGTTGCCGTGCATCAGGCCTGGGCCACCAATGTATTCACGCTGGCTTCCGATCTGTTTCCCAGGCAGGCGGTGAGTTCGGCAGCGGGCATTGCAGGCATGGCCGGTGCGGTGGGCGGTATTCTGTTTCCCATGCTGGTGGGCAGTTTGTTAGATAGCTATAAAGCCGCCGGAAATTTGGCGGGTGGCTACAACGTGCTGTTCACCGTTTGTGGCTGTACGTACCTGGTTGCGTATGGCATTATCCATCTGCTGACCCGAAAACCAAAAATTGTTCAACTGAGCCAGTTGACGTAAGGGCTATGCTTCTAATCATTCTCGGCCCCACGGCCAGCGGCAAAACCCGGCTCGCGGTGCAGGTCGCCCATCAACTCGGTGGCGAAATCATCAGTGCCGACTCGCGGCAGGTTTACCGGGGAATGGACATTGGAACGGGGAAAGATTTATCGGAGTATGTGATTGATGGACAGGCTATTCCGTATCATCTGATTGATGGAGTCGATGCGGGCGATGACTATAATTTACATCGGTATCAACAGGATTTTCATCGGGCAGTGGCCGACGTTGAGGGGCGTGGGCGGATACCCGTGGTGTGCGGGGGAACGGGCCTCTATATCGAAGCCGTGTTGAAAGGCCATGCGTTCACGGCCATCCCTATTGACGATGCGTTGCGGGCAGACCTGGAAACCCTGACCGACCCTGAGCTTCTCAACCGCTTCATGCTCACCCCTTCACCTTACACTCCCCTCGCCGACACCTCGACCCGCAAACGACTGATCCGTGCTATCGAGATTGGGGCTTACCTAACTGCTCACCCCGAAACGGCTATTCAGTCAACTGCACCTGCGTATAATTACCAGATTTTTGGAATCGACCTGCCCGTGGAAATTAGGCGGCAGCGCATCACAGCCCGCCTGCACGAGCGATTGGCAAATGGAATGATTGCCGAAGTGGAACGCTTATTGCACGAAGGTGTTCCGGCTAATAAGCTGGTTTTCTATGGATTGGAGTATAAATTTATCACGCAGTACGTAACCGGTGAGTTAGATTATCCAACCATGACAAGTCGGCTCGAAACGGCTATTCATCAGTTTGCCAAGCGTCAGATGACGTTTTTTCGGAAGATGGAACGGGATGGTTTACCCATTCAATGGCTCGATGGATTGCAGCCGCTGCCAACGCTCGTTCGGACTGTTGACGAATTGCTAAAGAAATGAAATTATTTTTCGTGAATAGAAATATCAATCAAAAATGTCAAAAACCATTTATCTGACCCACTTTTTTGTAGCTAAAAAATAAGCCCATTAGATCATTTTATATTGACTATTGTTATACTTTTCATGAGATTGTAGGCGATTTTGATAGACTAACCCGACTTTAGTTCGTGGTTAGGGAAATTTACCCGCACGCAGCCGTTGCCTGTCCGACTTTTTTTATTCTCTCAATCCATGAATTTCCTAACGCTTCTTCAACAGCAAGCCCAGCAGTTGCATGGGCAAATTCGGTCGTTGTTGCAATTGGGGCAGGGCCAGCCCAGCAACAATCCGCTCCCCCTGAAGCAGTACCAGCAATTGTTGTGCGCTAATTTAGCCTATCATCGCGCTCTTGAAACAGCCCTCACTCAACAGGCGGCTTATTTGCCTGGCTACGACCGTTTGCGGCAGTGCCGAACACCCTATTTAGTGGCCGATTTGTTAGCCACTGGTGCGCCCATTCCTCAACAGTATCCGTCGTATTTCTCGTCGTGGTCGTCGTGGAAACTGATGGGTGCAGTGTATGTAGGCGAAGGCTTATGGACTGAAGCACAGGAAGTTATTGAAGCCCTTGAACGCAATCCATTGGTGCCGACAATGGCCCGCGTCTCGCGCTTTTTTAGCCAACCCTTGACCTCCGAACGCATGGCAACCTACGTAACGAACCGGGCTGAGGGTCACGAAGACGAAGTGATTCAGGGTGTTCAGGAAGCCATTATCCTCTATAGTGATTTGACTCACGACACGGCACTGAATTAAATCGGCGATGCTATCCAAATTGTTTTGGTTACGCAAAAGTCCCGAATGCCTGCTTCGGATAGTTCGCGGCCATACCCCGACTTTTTAACACCTCCAATCGGCAACCGCGAATCGGAACGCACCACCGCGTTCACAAAGACAGTGCCTACCTGTAGTTTTCGGCTTAATTGAGCAGCCCGGTTCATGTCGCGGGTCCAAATTGTCGCGCTCAGTCCATAGCGCGACTGATTGGCCAACAGTAGGGCTTCGTCGGCATCACGCACTTCGGTGATGGTGGCCAGTGGCCCAAATGTTTCCTGCTGAAAGACCACCGAATCGGGTGTCACGGAGTCCAAAAGGGTAGGGGCGAAGTTGGCTCCGTTTCGGATGCCGCCAACTAGCAGCCTTGCGCCCTGTTGCAGGGCTTTTTGTAATTGCCGTTCGAGTTGCTCGGCCAAATCGAGCCGGGCAAGGGGTCCCATTTGCGTGGCCGGGTCGGTAGGGTCGCCTTGCCGGATGGCTTCGATCAGCGTTTTGACGCGTTCTGTAAAGTCGGCCTTCACCGATTGTTCCACCAAAAAGCGTTTGGCCGCAATGCAAACCTGCCCGGCATTGCCCATCCTCGACTGCACAGCGGCTTTGGCAGCCTGTTCAATGTGGGCATCGGCCAGCACAATAAAGGCATCGCTGCCGCCCAGTTCCATCACTGATTTTTTGATGATTCGGCCCGCCAGACTCGCCACCGACGAACCCGCCCGTTCGCTGCCGGTAAGCGTCACCATACCCACCCGGTCGTCGGCCAACAGCGGTTCGACCACGTCCACGTCCACGATCAGAGTCTGGAAAACGCCTTCGGGGAAACCCACCGACCGGAAGGCTTCGACAATGGCCAACCCACAGCCAAGGGTATTTGGATCAGGTTTGAGCAGCGTTACATTGCCCGCCATCAGTGCCGGAACAGCGTAGCGAAATACCTGCCAGAATGGAAAATTCCAGGGCATAATGGCCAGCACCACGCCCACCGGCTCATAAACCACCCGGCTGTTTTGGGCTTCGGTCGATACTACATCATCGCTCAGAAATCGGCTGGCGTGTTCGGCATAGTACTCACA
>JAJAYX010000679.1 GCA_026785985.1 Rudanella sp.
AGAGGGGCCGGGGGTGAGGTAACATCCTCTCCCATTGCCATCATCGGCATGGCGGGCCGGTTTCCGGGAGCCAGCACCATTGACGAACTCTGGCAGGTATTGGTTGAGGGCCGCGAAACCATCCGGTTTTTCTCGCCCGACGAACTGCATCCGAGTATTCCCGACCACAAAAAAAACGACCCGGCCTATGTTCGGGCGCGGGGCCTGATCGCCCACGCTGATGATTTCGACCCGTTGTTTTTTGGGTTAACCCCTGCCCTCGCCGAACTCATGGACCCGCAGCAACGGGTGTTTCTGGAGATCGCCTGGGAAACGTTGGAACAGACGGGTTGTCTGCCCCAGCACTTTGGGGGAGCAGTGGGCGTTTTTGCCGGATGCGGACCTAATACCTACTTCCTGAATAATGTACAGCATCACCCCGACCTGATCGAACAGGTGGGTGCGGTGAACGTGACAACGGTTAACGAGAAAGACTACATTGCCTCCCGTACAGCCTATCAGTTGAATTTGAAAGGTCCGGCAGTAAGTGTTTACTCCGCCTGTTCCACCTCATTGCTGGCTATTGCCCAGGCCGTACAGAGCTTGCGCAGTGGGCAATGTGCCGTGGCTCTGGCGGGAGGAGCTTGTATTACGGCCCCGCTTTTGAGTGGTCATCGCTATGAAGAAGGGGCCATGCTCAGTCACGACGGACATACTAAAACCTTCCAGGCGGGTTCCACCGGCACCGTGTTTAGCGACGGAGCCGGGGTGGTATTGCTCAAACCCCTCGATGCCGCCCAACGCGATGGCGATACGATTTTTGCCGTTATCAAAGGGGTGGGTGTAAATAACGACGGGGGTGACAAAGGCAGTTTCACGGCTCCAAGCACCGAAGGGCAGGCGGGTGCCATCAGAATGGCCCTCGCCGATGGCCAAATTGACCCCGCCACCATTAGCTATGTGGAAGCCCACGGCACAGCCACCCCTCTCGGTGATCCCATTGAAATTGAGGGACTAACGCTGGCTTTTGGTGAGCAAACCCAAAAACAGTTTTGCCGGATTGGCTCCATCAAAAGCAACATGGGTCATCTCACGGCGGCAGCAGGTGTGGCTGGTCTCATTAAAACGGTACTGGCGTTACACCATCGGAAACTTCCGCCAACCATCAATTTCAGCGAACCCAACCCCGCCATCGACTTTGCCAGCAGCCCGTTTGTGGTGAATAATACGCTAACCGATTGGTCCACAACCGACGAGCCACGCCGGGCGGGGGTAAGCTCTCTCGGCGTGGGCGGCACCAACGTGCATGTGGTGCTGGAAGAAGCCCCGGACAGCGGTCCGACGCATCGGGAGCAGCTAACAGCCCCGGTCGGTACGCCGAAGCGGGGGAACCGCAACAATGAACAGTTAACATTACCGCAACTCATTACGTGGTCGGCGAGGAGCGAGAGCAGCCGGGAGGGGTATGCCCAACGATTGGCCGACGTGTTAACGCAACCCAATACTCCAACTCTGGCCGATGTGGCTTTTACGCTCCAAACCACTCGCCCCGATTTTAAACAACGCCGGTTTGCCGTGGCGTCAACAACCGATGAACTAGTTCAGACGTTGCGAGCCGATGCCCAAAAAGCCACAACCAATACACTCCGGCAATCGCCCGATGAACTGGTGTTTTTGTTTCCGGGGCAGGGTGCCCAGTTTTTGGGAATGGGTCGGGAATTGTATGAAGCTGAACCAGTATTCCGGCAAGCTATCGACGAATGTGCCGCCCTGCTAATCAATCAGTTAGACGTTGATATTCGGATGGTAATGTACTCTGAAACAACTGCCGATGAAGCGACAAATCGGGCAGCAGAGCAACGGCTGAATAATACCAAGTACACCCAATCAGCTCTATTCGTAACCGAATATGCACTGGCCAAACTCTGGATGAGTTGGGGTATTGAGCCAACCATTTTGTGTGGCCATAGCATCGGTGAGTTTGTGGCCGCTCAGTTGGCCGGCGTGTTTTCGTTGCCCGACGTACTCACCCTTATTGCCACACGTGGGCGGCTTGTGAGCGAACAAGCCCGTGGCCGGATGCTCTCGGTGAGGTTGGAGGCTGAAGCCGTACTTGAGTTGCTCCCCGACACCCTCAGCATAGCCGCCATCAACAGCCGGAACTTGTGCGTGGTGGCTGGCCCCGACGAACACCTAGCCGATTTTGCCCGGCTACTCGATCAGCGCGAGGTGCCCAATCGGCTACTGATGACCAGTCATGCGTTTCATTCGGCCATGATGGACTCCGTGGTGGATGTTTTTGAGGCTGTGGTGAAACAGGCTAAACTCAACCGCCCGCAACGGCCCATCGTTTCCACCGTGACCGGCCAACTGCTGACCGATGCACAAGCCACTGACCCGCACTATTGGGCTACACACCTGCGCGAAACCGTTCGCTTTGCCGATGCCGCTGATACACTGCTGGCAATGGGCAACCCGCTTTTGCTCGAAGTGGGACCGGGACAAGCCCTGACAACACTCGTTCGGCAGCAATCGTCCCCCAAACCCGTGACGGTTTGGCCCGGTTTAGCGTCATATATAAATAAAGATAGTGCGTACCGTGCTATGCTGACAACGCTCGGACAACTATGGATTAACGGAGCAACACCAAACTGGAAAGTCTTCTACGAAACTCAAACAAGGCAAAGGGTTTTACTGCCAACCTATGTTTTTGACCGCAAACGGTATTGGGTTGAACCCGTATCTGTAACGACTGCACCTATGAGAAAACCTATTTTGCAACAACGAATTCTGGAACTGTTAGAACGGGCATCAGGAATCGACGTGACGGACGTAACGCCCGACATGCCGTTTCTGGAAATCGGCCTCGACTCGCTGCTCCTCACCCAATTGGCGCAAACGTTCAAAAAAGAATTTGGTGTTCCAATCACGTTCCGGCAACTGACCAGCCAGTTCGGGACAATTGGCGAGGTGGCTGCAC
>JAJAYX010000680.1 GCA_026785985.1 Rudanella sp.
CAACTTGAGTTGTGCCAATATAGCAGGAAGAAACGTGGAATTCGACTACAGCTTTGTCGGTGGAAGAATCTGTTATTTCGCAGCAAAAATGGCCACCCGATGAGCGACAAGCCTGTGGACATCGTAGCCATACGCACCTACGATGCGCTGACGAACGAGTTCGTCTACGAGCAACCGATGTTTATCGGGATCTGTGGCGCGTTGACGGGTCAGCTTAGTCTGGGCCAGATCGTTGAAGAGTATCAGGGTCGTTACGGCATTGAACGGCAGCGGCCGACCGCCGTTCTTTCGCTTCAGCAAGCAGAATCTGTTGTTGGAGGGCTTTCAAACGCCTTGTGTAGGGCATCTGGATACTTTTCTGTTGGTCTTACAAACGGCTGTGTGGTTGTTGTATAGGGTGGCTCAGGATGCCCCGCATCAGCCCGCCAAGTGGCGCAAGTACTTCCCCAGTGGATCGTTTTGGGGGTATGTTGACGCTTAGCGAAGCCTATTATTCGGCGCAGAGCCTTTTTTTAGGTTTTGATTTAGGAACTTTTCGCCCGAAAATGTACAGAAAGGGAAAAGGGCGTGAAGTAGGTCAAAAACAGGTTGTTCGAGCGCGTTATGAGGTAGTGAGGAAGGCTAAAGAAGCCCCTTCGTGATAGTTTGATGCCGTTATTGGCAGTGCAGAAGCGATCAGGAAGGGGCTACCAAGTCAAGCAAGAACTTGGGTAAGGGCCGAACTGCGTCCATAGTCTAAAACCGGTAGGAACAGGTATGGCTGGCCTTTGGGGTAAATGAACGCAACACCTGATCAGCAGCTATGGCATCGGTTTCGGCAGGGTGACGAGACCGCTTTTCAACAACTTCATCAGCAGCATATCCGTCATCTGCTCAACTACGGTCTACGACTGCATGGCTCACTGTCGGCGGTGGAAGACTGCATTCAGGACGTTTTCATTGAACTGTGGCAGTATCGACAGGGGCTTGCCCAGCCGGTCTCCGTTCGGTTTTACCTGCTTAAAGCGTTGCGCAATCGGCTGCGGGCGCAGTACCGCCGGGATCAGCCGTTTGTGTCAGGCTGGGACGATGACGGCGAACATACCGGACAGAACCGGCTCCCCTTCGACACCGAACCCTCGGCGGAAGAGCAGATCATTGCTCTTGACATCGACGCCGAACGCAAAGCATTTATTCACCAGACACTTCAGACGCTCTCCGCCCGGCAGCGCGAAATTGTGTACCTGCGTTACTTCAACGACCTGACCTACGAGCAAGTCTGCGAGGTCATGCAGATTAACTATCAGACGGCCCGATCCCAGATTTATACCGCCCTTAAATTGATTCGTAAAAAACTGAAAGACAGTGATATAGCCGAATGCCTGTTCTTCTTTTTCTTGCTTCAGTAAAAAAAATTCCCCTTTTCATACTACAAAACAGGTCGTGAGCTTCACTGTAGGGTAGACAAGTACTCTCCATGAAACTGTACGCCGACTACCTCCCCTTCGACGCCGACGATTTTCTGACTGACCCGGTCTTCCGGGAATGGGTGGCCCGCCCTGTCCCGGAAATAGATGCGTACTGGCAGGGGTTACTGAAAACCCACCCGCACCTGCGTAGCCCGTTTGAGCAGGCCCGTCTGCTGGCCCAAAGCATGCAGGCCACCTGGACGCCTTTCTCGGATACGTACACCGACGCGCTCTACCAGCAGGTACGGGCTGCGCTGTCCGCCAATCAACCCCCGGCTCAGACGAACCGGATAATTCGGCTCGTGCCGAGGTGGGCGTATGCTTCAGCGGCCTCACTAGTGCTTATGCTGGGTTTGTCAGGCTACTGGTACTTCTTTCGGGAGCAGCTTATCCGGACGGATAACGCTGAACTGACTACAGTGACGCTCTACGACGGATCGGTGGTGACGCTCAACGCCAACAGTCAGTTGCGGTTGCCCGGACGGGTAGCCTGGCGGGAGCAGCGGCAGGTGTGGCTCTCCGGTGAGGGGTCTTTTGCCGTGCGAAAGCAGCCTGGCGACCGGTCTTCTTCCTTTCGCAAGTTCACCGTTCACACCTACCGGGCCGACGTGGTGGTGCTGGGTACCCATTTTACGGTCTACACCCGCCCTCAGCGTACCCAGGTGCTGCTCGAAGAAGGCCGCATCGTCCTGACCGACCCAACTACGCACCAGACCCAAACCATGCAGCCAGGGCAGTTGGTGTCTTACACCAACCAACGGCCCGCCCCGCAGATCGCCCGGCTTGCCCCCGACCGGCAACGCCCGCTAACGGCCTGGCGCGAAAACCGGCTCGTGTTCGACAATGCCAGTATGGACGAACTGGCCCAACGGTTTCGCGAAGTGTATGGTCTGGAATTAGTCCTGCGCGATGACGCCTTTGCCCGACAGGAGTTCCGGGGGGAGCTGCCCGTCGATAATATCGACAACGCACTACTGATCATCTCCGAAACCTTTGGTCTAAAACCTGTGCGTCAGGGAGAGCAGGTCTATTTTGTGGCGAATTAAAATCACGTGTTCCGCTCCGCCAAACGGGGCTATTTCTTAAGTCAATTCCTTAGTTAAAATCTATTTACAGATGCAAAAACCATTACTTCTCTTCCGTTTGAGCCTGCTTACGGCTGTGCTGGTGGCTGGCGAAATGGGTGGCGTAGCCGCCCAGACGATGGCCCGGGCCAATCCGCAAACGCCCCCCGGACAGCCCACTACGGTGCGTACCAAGCTAATACAGATTAACCTGCGCCAGTTGCTCACTCAATTGGAAACGACGTACCGGGTGCGGTTCAACTACAAAGCCGCCTTAGTGAACGGCGTAACGGTGAGTTCGCCTGCCATGGCCGACTACGACGGTCACATTGCTGACCAGCTCAATACACTATTGAGCCCGGTCCAGCTTCGATGCCGGGCTATAGACGCCCGGACGTTTGTCATTCAACCCCAGGCCAGCCCGAAGTCGGCTGATTCAGGTATGCGTGAACCGACATCTACGGGCCAGTCTCTACCTGGCATAAGCAGCACTGAATCAGCCGTGCGAAATAACCCTCTGCCCGACAGGATTCTGTTGGGGCGCGTAACCGACGGCAGTAACAGCGACGGTTTACCCGGGGTGAGTGTGGTGTTGAAAGGGACTCAGCGTGGAACGACTACGGATACGGATGGTCGCTACCGGCTGGTTATACCGGAAGGAGAAGGAGCGGCAACGCTGGTCTTCTCATTCGTAGGCTACTCCTCCAAAGAAGTCAGTCTGGGTAATCTTTCTACGATCGATGTGCAGCTCCTGCCCGATGACAAGTCGCTAAGCGAGGTAGTGGTGGTGGGGTATGGCACCCAGAAAAAAGCCGATTTAACGGGTGCTGTTGCCACCGTCGATATCCAGCAGGTGCTGACCAAACCAGCCGCCGACGTGAGCAATATGTTACAGGGCCGGGTGGCAGGCGTGGTGGCGTCCGGCTCCAACCAGCCCGGAGGAGAAGGTTACGTCCGTATTCGGGGTATCAGTTCGTTTGGTAATAACGCCCCCCTGATTATCATTGACGGGGTGCAGACGACCAGTACCAACTCCCTCAATCCAAACGACATTGAGAGCATGAGTGTGCTGAAAGACGCATCGTCGGCGGCCATTTATGGGGCGCGGGGTGCCGGGGGTGTTATCATCATCACCACCAAGAAAGGGAAGGCCAATACCACCCGCATCAGCTATGACGGATTCTACGGGGTATCGACCGTATCACGCTACCCTAACCTGCTCAATACGCCAGAACTGGCCGATTTGATCTGGAAGCAGCAACTGGGAGCGGGACTGACACCGAGTTCAACTCAGTTTGGACGGGGTACTACCCCCGTTATTCCTGATTACGTTCTGGCGGGTACGGCAGGTGGGCTGTTCGAGGGAAATGCCGCCGTTGATCCCTCCCGGTACAACTACAATCAAAGTGGGTTCTACCAGATTGCCCGCGCCAATAAGGAAGGGACCGACTGGTTTCGTGAGATGACGCAGGCAGCTCCGGTGCAAAGTCACAACCTGAGCGCGTCGGGTGGTACCGAGCGGGCTATCTACAGCCTGAGTCTGGGTTATTATAGTGAGGCCGGTTTGCAGAAATACACCTTCTTCGACCGGTACAGTCTGCGGGCTAACTCCGAGTTTAAGCTGGGAAGCCGGGTGCGGTTTGGCGAAACGCTGTTCGGCTCGTTCCGGTCCCGCAAGGGTTCCACCGATAACGATGAAGGATCGCCCTGGTCAATGGCCTACCGGATGCAGCCCATTGTGCCGGTCTATGACATCATGGGTAATTTCGCGGGGTCAAAAGCACCGGGTACCGGCAACGGCCAAAATCCGGTGGCCGTGCTCTACCGCACCCGCAATAACGCTGAAAACGATGTTCGGCTGTTGGGCAGCGTGTACGCTGAGGTGGACATCCTCAAAGACCTGCGCTTCCGGTCCAACTTCGGTATCGACTATAACAACAGTTACCGAAACACCTTCTCCGACATCAACCCCGAACACTCGGAGGGCGGGTTCAACACCGGTCTGGCCATCCGAAGCAACTACCAGTATCGGTGGACGTTCACCAATACGCTGACATACACCAAAACGCTGGGTAATCATACCTTCAGTGCGCTGGCCGGCAGTGAAGCAGTGGATTATAAACTGGAGCAGTTGAGTGGCGACCGCGTGGGCTACTATCCCTTCACCGATGAATCGTTCCGGGTACTTGAGCGGGGAAACACGGTTGGGCAGAACAACGGCTCGCAGCTTAACGTCGAATCGCTGTACTCGCTGTTCGGGCGTATCGACTACTCCTACGATGGCAAGTACCTGCTTAACGCCACCATCCGGCGCGACGGGTCGAGCAAGTTTGCCCGCGATGTGCGCTACGGTAATTTCCCCTCGGTAAGTGTGGGCTGGCGCATTTCGCAGGAGAAATTCATGCGTGATCTGAACTTCCTGACCGACCTCAAACTGCGGGCGGGCTACGGTATCGTGGGCAACGACCAGATCGATGCCAACAACCAGTTTACGTTCTATCGCTCCGACCCTCAACGTTCGTTCTACGATCTCAATGGGAGTAATACCTCAACTACGCCGGGCTACGACCTTGACCGCAAAGGCAACCCCGGCTCTAAGTGGGAATCTACGGCCACAGTGAATCTGGGTCTCGACCTGTCGCTGTTCCGGGGAGCACTGGAGATGAACCTCGACGTGTACCAGAAGAAGACTTCGGACTTATTGGTGCAGATTCCCCGGCCCGGCACTGAGGGCGATTTCAGTGCGCCATTCGTAAATATTGGCAACACGGAAAACAAGGGCCTTGACCTCGTACTGTCCTACAAGGGACGGGTTAATCGGTTGCAGTACGGTCTGTCAGGTAACTTTTCGGCCTACCGAAACCGCGTTTCAAGCCCCGGTGTTGACTTTTTCACAAACACCGTACGCTACGGGCAGGTGTCACGGACACTCACAGGTGCAGCCATCGGGCAGTTTTATGGGTACGTCATCGACGGCTTTTTCAACAACGTGGCCGAGGTGCAGGCCGCTCCTGCGCAGCCCGGCATTAACAAAAGTTCGGATGCTACGGCCCAGCGGTCCGTGGGACGCTGGCGGTATAAAGACATCGACG
>JAJAYX010000681.1 GCA_026785985.1 Rudanella sp.
CTGCCGATGGTGGGGCCTGTGTGCTGATCGACGGTCAGCAAATTGCTATTTTTAACTATACGGATGCTGCTACGGGCCTACCCTCGCGCTGGTATGCCACCCAGAATTTGTGTCCTCACAAGCAACAGATGATCCTGTCGCGGGGCCTCATTGGCGACTGCAAAGGCGAACCAAAAGTGGCCTGTCCATTCCACAAAAAGACATTTTCCCTCGAAACCGGCGAAAATCTCAACGGCGACGACTACCGGATAAAAACATATTCGGTGCGGGTGGAGGAGGGAGTAGTTTATGTGGCAGTGAACAGCCAATAGTAATCAGCGTAAGTGGCAGCCAGCAAGTTTGGTGGCTGCCACTTATGCTACGTCGAAGAACCGTTCAGACATATCTCGCGAACTGTGTTGAATAGTGATAATATCAATCTGGTCGTCGCGTACAATCTTATAAACGATTCGGTAATCACTATGGATCAATTCTCGTAAGTGGGATAAGCCAAATTCAGGCACAATTCTCCCCGATTCGGGGAACGATTTTAGCTTTTCTACTTTAGAGATGAGTGCATCAATCAAGTGATCAGCGTAGGTGGGTGAATAAGTCGAACGATACTCGTTGATAGCATCAAGGTCGTTAACGGCCCGATTGTAAAGGTTATCCAAATCATCGGCGGAAACGTTTCTTAACGTCTTCCAAAGGGACGGTTTCGCCCCGCTCAGACTGCAATAGCCCTTCCTGCACGTTCTGAATAAACAACAGCCGTTCGATGAGGGCCTCCACCGGAAACTCATCCGGTAGTTGTTGCAGGGATTCCTGTACGAGTGTCTTCGTCATGGCTATAGGTTCTTTTATCAAAGATACAAATTACTTCTTGTCAATCCCCTCCAGCACCCGCCTGATGACATTGGCGCGGGCCATGAATCCGAATGATTCGCCCGTGTCGCCGGCGTCGATGGCGGTTTTGAACTGTTGCAGAAACTCGATATAGTCGCTGAGGGCTTGGGAAACATTTTGTCGGTTCTGGTCGAAGATGGGTGCCCACATGGCGGGGGAGCTTTTGGCAAGGCGAACGGTGCTGCTGAAACCCGTACTGGCCATGTCGAAGATGGTTTGTTCATCTTTTTCCTTTTCCAGCACCGTCAGCCCGAGGGCAAATGCACTGATATGGCTCAGGTGCGAGACATAGGCCAAATGCAGGTCGTGTTCCTGCGGTGTCATGTAGAACAACTTCATGCCAATGTCGCGAAAAATGGACTCCACCAGCGTCAGGCTGTCGGGTCGGCTTTTTTCGCGGTCGCAGATAATGAGGTTTTTGCCGGGTAGCAAGTCCCGGAAAGCCGCGCCGGGGCCGGAGTTTTCCGTGCCCGCCATCGGGTGAGCCGCCACAAACTGCGCCCGGCGTACATGGTCGTCCACCACCGCGCAAATGGTTTCTTTAGTTGACCCCAAATCAACCACAGTGCCAAAATGGGGCAGCGTATCCAGCACCGTGGGCAGCAGCTCGATAATGGTGTTGACGGGTGTCGCCAGCACCACCAAATCAGATTGGCTCACGGCCTGCTCAAACGGCAAAACCTCGTCCACCAGTCCTTTGGCCACGGCCAACTGCCCATGCACCATCGACGCATCAACACCTACGAAACGCACTTTGGGGTATTTTTCGCGAACCGCGAGGGCAAACGAACCACCGAGGAGGCCCGTGCCGATAATCGAAATAGTCATTGTATTAATCTATAAGTTAATCAACACGGTCATAATCTCGTTCTTCATTCGCTTTATTGGGCTGAAATGAATGGTACATTGAACCTCACCCTTGGTATAATTAGTGCGTTTACTAAATGGCTTTGGTTAATTTTTCTAGTATGTTTTAACTATTTGGCTCCGCTGATACATTACATCGGGGTCAAAGTCAAGTGGTGCCGGATGGTGGCTCCCATCGTAATCGATCATTGTCAATAAGTTATCCCAGTATAAGGTTCGTCCATCCGTTTTAACGTTGTTAAACACTTGCCTGTCTGCCAGCTTATTGATTGGACTGTGCGGCTTTGGGTCAACAAAGTAGGGTTCAAAATCGACCTCTCTTACCTCTCCCGTATTCCATAGACAGACGACTTTGTAAGGTTCAACAGCCAATATTTTCTGAATTCGAGGTAACATTACATGAGTGGTTTAATTTTTTTGAAACTACCTATTTCCTGCTGCAACAAATCGTAGTTCTCCATCAGTTCATCCCGATATAATTCTACCCAGGCTTGTACCAATCGGGCCTGTTTTCGGGGCAAATCTCCCTGAATGATATTACCTGTTTCAATAGAAAACATGGCTTCATCGTCGTTGTAATCCGCTTGAAAATGAGGAGGTAAATGGTCTTTGGCGTACATATAGATGACGATGCCAAAGAATCGGCTTATTTCGGGCATAACCTTGTTGCTTAATCCTGTTAAAGCCCAACCGGGGTGCCGGGCAGACACGAAAACCTGTTTAATCACTCAAATCCTGTTAAAATCTTGGTTCAGACGCTTGGTTCCCTGTTTAATTCTGTCTTCTTCCACACACAACGATATTCGCACATACCGCTGCCCTTTTGGCCCGAAAATGAAGCCGGGAGCAATGAAAACGTGGTTTTTGGTCAATAATCGGTTCACCAACTCCTCTGCCGAAGCTACTGACTCCGGCAGTTTGGCCCAGATAAACAAGCCCTCCTGATCAGTCGAGTAGGTGCAGCCGAGAGCATCCAGAAACGCATACACCGCCGACAATCGCCCGGCATACACCGTGTTGCGGTCGGCGTGCCAGGCATCGGAATTGTGCAGGGCAACCGTAGCGGCATCCATCAGGGGTCGGAACATCCCGGAATCCACATTGCTTTTGATCGTCAACACTGCGTCGATGTAGGGAATGGCCGCCGAGAGCCAGCCCACGCGCCACCCCGCCATGTTGTGCGACTTGCTCATGGAATTCAACTCCAGGGCAACGTCTTTGGCTCCGTCGATGGAGAGCAGACTGACGGGGGGCTTTTTGTTGAGGACAAGGCTATACGGATTGTCGTGGCAAAGCAGAATCTGGTGGTCGTGGGCAAACCGCACGGCCCGCTCAAACAGGGCAGGCGTGGCGGGCGCACCCGTGGGCATGTGAGGGTAGTTGAGCCACATAATTTTCACCTTGTGTTGACCCACCAAATCCGTCATAGCTTCCCAATCGGGCTGCCAGCCGTTGTTTTCCTGCAAGGGATATTCCTGCACGTTGGTCCCCACGAGTTTGCTCACGGCGCGGTAGGCCGGGTAGCCTAATTCGGGCACGAGAACGCCGTCTCTCTCGTTCAAAAACGTCATCGAAATATGGGTGATACCTTCTTTGGAACCAATCAGGGGCAGAATTTCAGTGTCGGGGTTTAGCGAAACGCCATAGGTATGGGCATAAAAATCGGCGATGGCCTGCCGGAGCGCGGGAGTGCCTTTGTAGGGTTGATACCCATGCGCATCGGGGCGGTGGGCGGCCTCCGACAGAGCCTCGATAGTGCCAGCGGAAGGCATCATATCGGGGTTGCCGATACCCATATTGATTACGTCGTGACCGGCAGCAATCAGTTGGCGAACTTCGGCCAGTTTAACCGAAAAATAGTACTCCTGTGTTTGACCAGCGCGGTGAGCAAGGGGAATAATCATAAGCAGTTAACAATGACGGTCCGGCGTACCGGCAGCCAGCAGTGAATAGTTGTGATCCGGCGTTATTACCCTGCAAAATTAGGGGCAGGGGGGCGAAAACCCTATTTTGGCGGGAGGCATTGTTAGGGGTGAAAAAAAGTTGGTTTCCATTCCAACCTTTCCGCTGTTTACGGGGTCTTCACAATAGCACGAGTCATGAAACAGCTATTCCTTATTGGCTTGGTGGATTGCCTGACAAAACCATCGTACTAATTTCAAATCACCATGAAACAACTTTCCCTATTTCTCCTTGTCTCGCTGGCTTTGTCAAGTTGCCAGATCAACGTGATGCAACCCGCTAACACCAATACCGATGCCATTGTGCCGGATGCTAATGCCCGAATCGCCCGAAAACTGTCGGTGGGCATCGATGGAAAAACCGTTTATGGCGAAGAACGTTACGACTACAACGCCAAAGGACAGTTGACCAAACTCAGCCGCCTAAACCGGAATCCTAATGGGCAAATGGAACTGATTAGTTATAACGAATTTGTGTATGTTGATTCCGACCGGCTCTCCCAAAAACTGACGTTCACTCGAATTGAGAAGGGGATTTTTGTGCAACATTGGGTAACTACTTATGACTATCCGGCTGCTAATCTGATCCGCGAAACCGGGTATGCCATGAATGCTGCCACCAAAGCAATGACTCCCCAAAGCCGTTGGGAAACCACGATGGAGCAGGGACGGAAAGCGCGGGTGATTTCGTATTACATGAACAACAAGGTGTTTGAGAAATCGCGCGAGACTGTTTATCGTTACGAATACAATCGGTTAGTAGCCGAAGAAAGCCTGAACTCCAACAACACGATGGGCAACTCGTTGCGGTACACCTACAAAGGCCGCACGGCCAAAGCCGAGGAGTTTATGGGCAACCGCCCCGAAAGCATTTCGGAGCAGGCATTCCAGTATGATGCCAAAGGGCGGCTGATC
>JAJAYX010000682.1 GCA_026785985.1 Rudanella sp.
GGCATAGTGGAAGCGGGTATTCGGTTCGACCCCAAGCCGTTGATTCTTTATGCCACCCAAAACGGCGTTACGGTTAGCATCACGTTCGATTTAGTAATCTTTTGTATTCGTGGCCGGGTAGCCACTTCCGAAACGGCTCCTGCTTTAGAGGTAACTGTGCTGGGCAATCCGACGACGGGCGAATCGGTCTCGATTGAAGTTCGGGGTGCCGAGGGTAAACCAATCAGCTACCAGATTCGGGACTTGACAGGTCGCTTGCTGACGGAAAAACAAACTGAAACAGCCCCGTCGGTAGATCGGCAATCGCTTCGGTTAGGGTCAGCGGGTATGTATTTGCTGAACATCTCTACGCCTACCCAGTCGAAAACAGTGAAGGTTATCAGGCAGTAATACAGACAAATGGGGTAATTGGGTAACTCTGCTGATGAGTCCCAATTACCCCATTTTTTTTGTGCCCCTATTTTAGCTTCAACTTATACCCCACATTACCAAACACATCGGTGATCGGACCGGCGTTGACGGGTACATCGGTGAAGACAGATACGGACAGGCTTTGCCGTTTGGCAAGGGCTATATCGACCCCAATTTTGCTGCGAACCTGATCGATTCCCGAACGGTCCGGCGATCCGGCGATTCGGTAAAAAATATCGGCAGAAGCAAAGGGGGTGAACCGGGTTTTAAAGTCGTAGGACAACTCCAATTTGTTGCGGAGATAACTCTTATCGGCTACAATACCGGCTACATCGTCTTTAAACTGATTTTGATAACGCAAGCGATAATCGCCTTTTAGTCCCCGCCAGAGTTTTTGGTCATAGGACAGTTCGGCGTAGAATCGGTGGTAAGGGCGGTAATAATAATCGAGCGTTTCTTTGTTGTATTTTCGTCGACCCGCATACCGATAGAACGCACCGATTTTCCAGCGTTTGGTCAGGCGGTATCCCAGGCCCAGCTCGCCCAGATAGACCCGCATAACACTGAAATTATCGGTGATGCGCACTTGCCCGTTCACCTCTATCGAGAATGATTTCCCCAGTCTTTTTTCAACGCCCGCTCCTGCCCAAACCCCTAATGCAGGGTTTTGGGCAGTAACAGCCATTGGTAAGAAGGTTATAAGCGTGAGCAGTAAACGTTTAGGAAACATCGTTTTAGAGTTACCGATACGTGATTATTTCTTTTACCGCCGGAACCGGGCGTTTGGTATTTTCGTGGTAATAGACAATCAGTTGGGCAGATTCTTTCCGAAAATCAATGTCTCGTACTTCCACCCGATACACCAAAAGTCCCGTTCGGGCGCGCAGGTCATCGAGCAAATCGAGAGCATGTTCGGGCCGCAACAAATCTGTCCGGTCATAAAAGATCGTTTTACTGAACTCCCGCTGCACAAACCACTCGCTTTCCAACAAGTACACAGCTCCCACAATCAGGCTATTGAGCAGAGCCGCGCCCGCCCAGCCACCCGTTGTTGAACCAACTTCGCTGATGGCAGAAATCAGGCCGATGGAAATGACCACAAATAAATAGGTCATGTCTTTTATTGAAATCCCCTCAGTGCGGTAGCGCAACATCGAGAATACGGCAAACAAACCGAAAGCCGCCCCCATCGACATTTGCACCTGATGCAGCATATAAGTGACCAGGAAAATGGTCAGGTTAAACGCAAAAAATGTCAGGAACAGAGCCGTTTTTTTTTAAATACGGTAGTAGATCACCCGAATCAGTACCCCTACCGCCAGCGCGTCAACCCCGAATCGAAGCAACAGATCGAGCGAAAAAAGGGCCATGTTTTTCAAACCGTCGAGTAGGGCAGGCTCTGAGACCTGTTGAAGTAAAATCATTGGTAAGGTTGAGTATGGGTTTATTTCACGAAATCGGCTGCCGCCTGAACCCGGCTACTGATATGGGGTCAACAAGTTTAGGCTGGCAGGAAACACCCAGCCAAAGCAGCATGGCTGCCAGAGCGAGTAAACGTGTTTGATACATGATTCGTAGAGGTGTCGCGTTGATACGTAATGGCTTACACCAGCAACTATGCCGACGTTGCAACTGCTCTGTCAACTCTCCGAAAAGTACGGCATTCCCGATGGTTTTCAAAGATTTATCGTCCTTTGGAAGTAATTCCTTCCGCATTTGTTTAGCCGTAAGGCTGCTTCCATCGTGGCTCCAGCCGGGCGGCTAAAACAAAAAGGAGGCCGAGAACTTGGCGGTGAAGACAGAAGTTGTCACAAAGGCTCTTATTGGTGGCAAACTCACGATTGAGGAAATTGCGGAGTACAATGCTACTTCAATTGATTTTGTGCTTAAAGTTCAGCGGCAAATTGCCGGTAGTTGAAAAAGGCATTCCGGGAATCGGTTCCGCAATATACCACGCCATTCAATTACCGAATCTGCCCATCGCCCACAATGACCCACTTTTCGGTTACTAATTTTTCGAGCGCAAATGGCCCTCTGGCATGAAGCTTCTGGGTAGAAATGCCGATTTCGGCTCCTAATCCAAAAACACCCCCGTCCGTAAAGCGAGTTGAGGCATTAGCGTAAACGGCGGCTGCGTCAACCTCGTTCAGAAAACGATTGATGTTGGTCTGATTCGACGAAACAACGGCTTCGGAATGCCGCGAGGAGTACAACTGAATGTGTTCAAGAGCCTCGTCGATGTTGGCCACCACCCGAACAGCGCACTTATAGTCCAGAAACTCGCGGCCAAAATCGGCGGGTTGGGCGGGTTGCAGATTGGTGTAGCCTGCCCGTTGAAGAATAGCGAAAGCCGTTTCATCAGCAAAAACTTCCACGCTGTATTCATCAAAACCCGGTTTTAACAGGGGTAAAAAAGCCCCGGCCACGGCGGCATCAACCACCACACAATCGAGCGCGTTGCAAACCGAAGGGCGCGTCACTTTGGCATTTACCACAATCGCGGCTGCCTTGGCTAAATCAGCCGATTTTTCGACGTAAGTATGACAAACTCCCGCCCCCGTTTCAATGGTAGGCACGAGCGAATGTTTGCGCACAAACTGAATGAGCGAATCGGACCCGCGCGGAATAATTATATCAACATAACGGGTAGCCGTTAGCAACTCATTCACCACCGCCCCACGTTGACCGTCGGCATCGAGGGGCAACAGGGTCACGGCTGCTATTGGAACATCGAAGGCTGTTAATGCCTGCTGAATAAAGCCAACCAGCACTCGGTTTGAGAAATCGGCTTCTTTGCCGCCTTTCAGCACGCAGGCATTGCCCGACCGCAAACACAGGGCAGCCACATCAATAGTAACGTTAGGGCGCGACTCATAAATGGCCCCGACCACACCCAGCGGCACAGCTAATTTGCGTAGTTTCAAGCCTTTCTCAATAGTCTTTTCCAACAGGACAACGCCCGACGGATCGGGTAAATTGGCCACGTCGTTCAGGCTTTTAGCCAGATCGGCTACGCGGGCTTCCGTCAGGCGGAGCCGGTCTTTTTTAGGGTCTGAATCGGGAATACGGGCAAGGTCACGCTCATTTTCGGTCAGAATCTGATCTGTATGATGCAGCAACAAATCGGCCAGATAGGTTAGCAAAGCCGCTTTTTGCTCGTCGGGCAACTGCCGAACTGCCGAAGCGGCCTGTTTGGCTTGCTGTAGTAGAGGAGTAATGGTATTGGTCATAGAGGCCTTGAGTCAGCAATGATTCCCGCAAATTAAGCAGCTTCCTCCAGAGATGGCACTATTTCTGAACCAACGGATGCAGGAAGGGGGAATATCACCGTCATCACCGTTCCTTTTTTCTCAACCGAATCCACTCTAATCTGACCCCGGTGCAGGGCCACAATCCGTTGAGTCAGTGCCAGACCGAGGCCTATTCCTTTAACAGCCATCACATTATCGGCTCGGTAGAATGGCTCAAAAATATGGGGCACATCAGCCGCCGGAATCCCAACGCCTTTATCTGTAAAGCTCACCCGCATTTGGTTGGGCGCGAAGGATAAGGCCACCGTGACGCTTGTATCAGGAGAAAACTTACATCCGTTTTCCAGCAAATTCTCAAAAGCGGTTATGAGCAGCAGTTCTTCGCCCGACAAGATTAAGTCTTCTTCCTGTTCAGGCATACTTTCAAAATCAATATCTACCTGATAATCAGGAAATTTTGACAGTAAATTAGCCCGTGCCTGCCAGAGCAGTTCGTCGATCCGAACCGGCTGATACACAAGCGTAATGGCATCCGAATTTGCTTTAACCAGATCAATCAGCCCATTCACCAGGCTAATCATACTCTTCACCGTATCGAGTAGTTCAGTTAGGGCAACCTCATAATCGGCGGTGGTTCGGGTTTGCATTAGGGCTACCTCAATCTGACTCATCATCACCGCCAACGGGGTGCGCAGTTCGTGCGAAGCGTGCGACACAAAGCTTTTCTGGCTGACGAAGGCCACTTCGAGCCGCTGAAGCATATCATTAAAGGTGGCAGCCAACAGGGACAGCTCGTCGCGTTGTCGCCCAACCCGTAACCGGTGGTGAATATTGGTGGCCGAAATAGTTTTTGCCTGCTCAGTGAGTTCGGCTACCGGCCGGAGGGCATCGCTGGAAAATAACCAGCCTGCCACTCCCACCACCACCAAACTCAATAGCCAGCCAAAAAACAATATTTGCCGAAGCCGGTCGAGTTTGTTAAAGCCCAACCGGTCATATCCCGATGATACAATTAGGTAGGTTTGTCCGTTCATGTGGAAGCAAATGGCAACGGCTTCGAGCGTATCCTTACGCATCCGCATCAGGCGACCCTCCCACAGTTGCCGCCTGATGGTTGGTGTAATCGAAAAAACAGGATTCTTAGGTTTACTCCGGTATATTTCCTTATCCTGTCGATCATACACGATGACCTGTTCGGCACGCATCGTTGCCAAATCATCGCGAGGAGTCAGTTTGGACTTATCAAACTGTTGAGCCGTCATAATGGCTTTATTTTCCAGACGCTGTTGGAATTCGTTTTCGCGGTACTGATTATATAGGTAGTATATAGACAGCGAAAATAACAGCATGATGGAAGCCACCAGCAACGTGAACAACAGGGTCAGACGAGTCCGAATGTTCATTCCTCTTTAAGCATATAACCCATTCCAATAACCGTATGGATCAGTTTGGTGGGATATTCTTTATCAACTTTCTTCCTCAGAAAATTTACATAAACATCAATAACATTGGTTCCTGTATCAAAGTGTATATCCCACACTTTTTCGGCAATATCCACCCGTGAGACCACCCTCCCCCGGTTGCGCATCAAATATTCTAATAGACCAAACTCTTTGGCAGTCAATTCAATACGCTTCCCGCCCCGACGGGCCACTTTTTCATTAAGATCCAGTTCGAGATCACCAACTTTGAGTACATTGATCTGTGGGCCGGAGTCCTGCCCTCGTTTATGCAATGCTTTCAGACGGGCCATTAGCTCTCGAAACTCAAATGGTTTCACGAGGTAATCATCAGCTCCCGACTCAAACCCGGTGAGTTTATCCTCAACCGATCCCATCGCTGTCAGCATCAATACGGGCGTTTTAACGTCTTCCTGTCGAAGCGACTGCACCACGTCGAAACCGTTCATTTTTGGCAGATTGACATCCATCACAATCACGTCATAGGTGTTGCTTAATGCCATTGTGCGACCAATTTGACCATCGAAAGCCATTTCGACTTCGCACTGCTGTTCTTCCAGCCCTTTCTTAACAAATGATGCCAATTTTGGCTCATCTTCAACTACAAGTACTTTCATAATAGTTCTGCGAGAAGGCTCCCTCGCCTGCGCGGGGATATTTATAAGCGTAACTTACAAGTCTATTCCGCCTTTTACAAGAAAACGTACCAACTACTTATTTAATGTTCTTTTTCTGACTCAAAAGACAACCATTCATGGTGTTATGACACAAAAAAGCCGTTGAAGAGTCTTCAACGGCTTTTCGCTTCTATCCACACCATTTCAAGGCTGCTACCGAGAGGCAGCTAGACCTTGATGTTCAACCTTCCCTTTGTAAAGGATCTTTATGCTAGTTGCAGTAATTACTTACTTTAAAACCGACGCTCTTTTATCGTCCTGTTTTGTTGAGGCAAAGGTGAAGTACCCGAATTAAACGCAGGTTAACCATGAATTAAAATGTACTAAATCCTGGTGATTTATACCACAAACAAAAAAACGCTACTCGGGAGGTCCCAAATAGCTTTCCGACTATATCCACACCATTTA
>JAJAYX010000683.1 GCA_026785985.1 Rudanella sp.
GGCATACGGACTTCTGACGATGTCCATGTAAAGCATTCCGTCGAGTTTAATATCATCAACGTAATTGCCTTTGCCCTGTAGAAATCGTGCATCTTCCTTCCGCTTCATGGAGTGACCCATGCCGCTGATGGCCTTCGATGTTTTACATGGTTGTGTCATTTGAGGGGTAGTTTTCAGTTTATACAAACTGTGGTTCGGTTGAAGCGGGCTCTACACCCCGGTTTTTGGCACTGGCATACTGGATGGCTTTCACAATGTTGTTGTAGCCCGTGCAGCGGCAGAGATTGCCCGAAATACCCCAGCGAATTTCGTCTTCGGTTGGGTTGGGGTTCATTTCTAACAGTTCGGTGGCCCGCATCATTATGCCGGGTGTGCAAAATCCACAGTGGAGACCGTGGTTTTCTTTGAACCCTTCCTGGAGGTTATTCAGCGGAGCACCCGGAGCGCACAGCCCTTCGACGGTTGAAATGGATTTGCCATTGGCCTGCACGGCCAGAATGGTACATGATTTAACGGATTTCCCGTTGAGCAAAATGGTACAGGCTCCGCAGCTACTGGTATCGCAGCCAATGTGCGTGCCGGTCATGTTCAGATTTTCGCGGATTAGGTGTACAAGAAGTAAGCGTGGCTCTACTTCTGCCGAGTGAGCCTGTCCGTTTACGGTGACGGTTATTTGTTTCATTTTACAAAATTGAGTGATTGGGTGAATGAGCGAAGTTTAGGCTACGGCGCGACCGGCGGCTTTGTGAATCATGCGTTTCACCAGCACGGCCACCATGGCGCGTTTATATTCTTCGTCGCCCCGCAGGTCGGCTGAGGGGCTGCAATCTTCGGAGGCATATTTAGCGGCTTCGGCAATGACTTCGTCGGTGAGGGTTTTGCCTAACAGAGCAGCTTCGGAGCGTTCGGCACGGAGGGGGAGTGGGTTCACGTTGGTAAGGCCAATGCCTGCATACGTACAAACACCGTTGCCATCGAGCGTTAGTTGAACGGCGACACCGGCAGTGGCGTAGTCCCCCACTTTGCGTTCCAGCTTATGGTAGGCACTGCCCGTTCCGGCGGCTGGCATCGGAATCTGAATTTCGGTCAGAATCTCGTCGGGCTGGAGAGCCGTCATGTAGAAACCGAGGAAAAATTCATCAATCGGAATGCTGCGTACCCCCTCCGGCCCCGTGGCAACAACACTCGCGTTCAGGGCAATCATCACGGCGGGGTGGTCGTTGGCGGCATCGCCGTGGGCCAAATTCCCCCCAATGGTGCCCATGTTGCGCACCTGCGGGTCAGCAATAAGTTTGGTCACGTCGCCAAAAATGGGGAAGTGTTCTTTCAGTACGGCCGAATGCTCGACCTCTGCCTCGCGGGTCAGAGCACCGATTTTGAGGGTTTGCCCGTCGATGCCGATGTCGGACAGGCCCGGAATGTTGTTGATGTCGATAATGTGTTCGGGCGAGGCAAACCGAAGTTTCATCATCGGAATCAGGCTGTGCCCGCCCGACAGGATTTTGGCCTCGTCGCCATACTTCTGAAGCAGCGCAATGGCTTCGTCGAGTGTGGCAGGGGCTTCGTAATTGAAATCTGCTGCGATCATTGGATGGAGTTAAACGTTTACGATGAAAGTACGGTATTGAAAAAAGGTGTTAATCAGACCATCCGGCTCAACCATCGGTAGCCCCGGCCATTGTAAAAACTACCTAAAAACAGCAAGGACGCTCCCGCGTAATACCAAAGCATGGCATTGGCGGTAAAAAGACCGAAGAGCAAAAGAGAGAGACCCAGAAGAGCGATGATTATGGCGGTGCGGGTGCCGGTGCCCCGGTAGTTCCGGGCGATACTCCCAATGCAGACTGTTGCCAGCCCCAGACCCAGCCACCCCCCCCAATCGGTATGATGATTCACCACCGGGGGTGCCCCGCAGATGGCCATCGAACTGGTGTAGGCCACCACACAAAAAGGGCATTTGGGGAGGATTAGCACAAGGAAGCCTAAAGCCGCGGAATACCACTTGGTGGCCAATGGCTTTGTTATTAAAACATCCTCACGACAGGCAGTACATGAGTTTTCCTGTGAGTATTCCATCCCGTTAAAGCAGTTGGCCCCGGAAGCACAATCGACTTGCAATGTAGTGTAAAGTGGTAATTTTTAAGTAAAATTTTGAATTTATGAATGATTTTTAAGCGGCCTTTAATTGACCTTCCTATTTTTCGGTATCCTCCTGATAAAAGTCAACCGTGTTCGTATTCAACCTTTCAACCACTCTCTTATGTACGTAGCCCGTCGTGTTGCCTGGCAGTATCGTGAACGGAAGCCGGTCGTGGTCGATGATGGTGCATGATTTTATTACGGATCGCCTGGTCACCAATCCCATGCCCGACGAGGGCCTTCGCGAAGCCAAAAAGGAACTGATCTACGGCCATTTGGCCTACCTGACAGCCCTCCGCATTCGGGCGACACCAGCGAAAAACCCTTCGAGAACAGTATCAACGACGTGCCGCTCACGGCCATTTGTTGCAACATCGAAATTCACCTCCGCGAAACGCTCGGCGAAACGGACATACCCAAGCGGGTACAGGCTGTGGAAAATATCCTGATGTAATCAATGGCTTCTTATTACCGTTAACGTTAGTACCAATTTATAGTCGTTCAAATCGCCTTTGGGTCGGCTGAGGATATGAACAGAATAGACCCCATCCCGGAAAACCTGCATGGTGAGGTCGTAACCTGCTTTCTGGCGGAATGCCCGGTAATAAAAGGTGCGTTCTTGGGTCGGTTGGCCATACCGATGAGCCAGCACAGCAAACTCCATCTCGGCGGTATGGTCAACCGACAGTTGAACCAGTCGGTTGACTTCATACAGTCCCTTACGCGGAAAATCAGGCCCGAATCCCAGCGTAAAATACGCATCGTAAACCCTCGGAAACGCATTGAAATCCAGTAATGTTAGTGCGTTCTCGTCCTGCTCGACAGTTGGGGTAACCGCGAAATGGCTGGCCATAAACTGGTCGGGCGGAGTCAGAAAATAGTACATATTCAGCGGGCGGGTGCCGTTGTTGGTGCTGGCCCAGGTAGCATCAAGCGGTTGCCATTTTCCGTCCAGAAAAACCATGTTCCATTGGTGATTGATTGACAGGATTGGCGTTCCGGCCTGATCGGGACGGCCTTTGGCATAGCCCGAAATGATTTGGGCGGGCAGCCCGGCTGTGCGCAACAACTGATATAACAACAGCGAATAATCGGTGCAAACACCCCATTTCTGCCGCATGATTCGGGTGGCAAGAGCCAGCGTATCCACCGATTTTTCGGCAAACCCATACTGGTATGGCTTCACC
>JAJAYX010000684.1 GCA_026785985.1 Rudanella sp.
CGTTTATGCCCGGCCACTGCCGGGGGTTTGTGTTTATGTTGGTTGGCTTGCGCCGGTATTCGGTATCAGATGGGGCTGCGTTGGGGGCAACTGAATTCTGTATGGTTAAAGCAACTATTCCCACCCTTCTTCGTATTATTGTTGACATTCTTCAGGTAAATTGGAACCATGAGCCCACAAGTCAATACACTTTTGCGGGAAGCTGAGCGGCTCGACAACCGCTCTTTGGATGACTTCATTGCCAATGTCATTTCGTTGCGAACCCGCCGTAGCCACAGGCAACCCGAAGAAGCCGCCCTGCTTCAAAAAATCAACAGGGGACTTCCTGCCGAACAGGTTCAGCGGATGCGGACGCTCGACCAGCAACGGAAAGAAGTAGGTCTTGTCGACCAGGAGCAGGCTGAACTGGTTGCGCTGGTTGAAAAAAGCGAACGCGTTACGGTGCGTCGGTTGCAGCACCTGGCGGCCCTTGCCCGGCTTCGCCAAGTTCCTGTTCGGGAGTTGATGACACAACTGGGCATCGGCACCACGAATGGCTAATATCTCAGCCACCCTCAAAGCCCGTGTTATCAGCCGGTCGCAAGGGTATTGCGAATACTGTAAGTCGCCCGCCGATTTCGCTACCGAGCCGTTTTCTATCGAACACATCATGCCGCGCTCAAAAAAAGGGCCTGATACAGCCGACAATTTGGCATTTGCCTGCATTGGTTGTAATGTGTACAAGTCCGACATGACGGAGTACATTGATGTTGTGTCCGGGAATGTCACGACCTTGTTTAACCCGCGAACGATGCCCTGGAACGACCATTTTCTCTGGGACGAAACCCTCACCGCTCTCGTTGGCCAAACGCCCGTTGGCCGCGTTACCATTGAGGCTATCCGGCTGAATCGAACTCCGCTGAAAAACCTGCGCCGTGCCCTAATCGCCATTGGCGAACATCCGCCCGTACTCGAATAAACAGCCCCGGCTACTCGGCCACCTCCGACGACCTGTTCGACATTTTCCGCATCCGAAACGTCGGTGGTGCCGCAGTAGGACCGCTGAAAGCCCTCAAACAGATCGTCACCGAGCGCACTGCCGCCTGAACAGTGTCCCGGCAGGACACCATTCGGTTGGTAGGCAGTTGGCAAGTGTGTTGCAGTCATGGCAGTTATCCTGGTTTATGCCCGGTGTTGGCCGGGGGTTTGGTATTGGTTTATGTGGGTTGGCTTACGCCGGTATTCGGTATCAGATGGGGTTGCGTTGGGGGCAACGGTGTACTTTTGTTGTAAAATCACGCAACCTCATGGCAACTTCTGAAATACGATTCATCACCTGCACACCGGCGTTGCTCGAAAAAACCTTCGACCTGCGCGAGACAGATACGCTGCCTTCGCTGGATGCCTGGCTGGCCATGCCCGCCGACATTTCGGACTTTGAGCGGCAGGCACTGCTGCATTATCAAAAAGTGCTGGTCTTTAACGTCCGCGACTGGTACGAAACCGAACTTGATTCGCACTTCATTGGCCCGATATTCGCGCTCGTCAATTTTTCGACCTACGACTTCAACCACTTCGAGGAGCGCGACCTTTCGGCGGTAATCGGCAGTGTTCGGCTCTACGGCCGCCCTGACGGGATGGTAGCCCGGGGACGGCACGAACCCGAAACGCCCTATTTTGCTTTTCAAGAATATAAGCGCATGACCGACCCTAACGGAAACCCGGCTGGGCAGTGTATGGGGGCTATGCTCGCCGGGCAAGCCCTCAACAACGATGGGTTGCCGGTTTACGGCTGCTTCGTTATCGGGAACCTGTGGTATTTTACCACACTGGAAGGCCAGCAATACGCCATTAACTCCGGTTACCTGGCTACTTCCGACGACCTGTTCGACATTTTCCGTATTCTGAAAGCTCTGAAACAGATTGTCACCGAGCGCACTGCCGCCTGAACAGTGTCCGGGTAGGACACTATTTGGGCGGTATGCTGTTGGCAAGTGTGTTGCGGTCATGGCGTTCGATCCTGGTTTATGCCCGGTGTTGGCCGGGGGTTTGGGTAATGGGCAGTCTCGTTCTTGCTGAGACTGCCTCACTTTTCTATTTTGTGATCACGGCTGCGTTGTAATTACAATCTGCCGAACAGGCCGAGGCACTCGTCGTTATCGTTAAAGGCACGGCCGTCGCGTCGGCGCAACTGCCGCCGTTATTCACCACGGCCCGGTATTGCTGCTGGTTGGCTGCGTTCGTAAAGCTGTAGGTCGTCAGGCCCGCAGTGCTGGTAATCGGTGTCCAGGTGCCGCCGTTGTTGGTGCTGGTTTCCCAGCGGATTACCGTTCCCGTTTGTCCCGTCAAGTTAATGTTACCGCCGTTGGTCGGGCTGCACAGCGTCAGGCTATTGCCCCCCGATAATGTGGCCGTGCCTCCCATCGTTGGGGTCGTGCAGGGCGCAATGGCCGTGAAGCTGTTCACAACTGGCATCGACGTACCGCCCGCGTTGCTGGCAATCGCCGTTACCGAATTCGGACCGGCGGCAAACGTCAGGCTGGCACAAGCATAGGTGCCTGATGACGAGGCCGTTGTCACACACGACTGACTATTAGGCCCAAGCACCGTGACCGAAGCCAGCGGTGTAGCCGTACCCGAAACCGTTGGCGTGGTCGTTGCCGTGCCGTTGGTGGCGGGTGAAAGAATCGCTACCGTTGGCGGGTCTACAGCCGTGAAGCTGGTGGTGGTCGTTGAGCAACCGCCCGTGGTACAGGCCGTTACCGTTACCGTATTCGGACCCGCAGGCACCGTCACCGAACACGAGAAGACGCCCGAAGCATCAGCCGTGGCCGTACAGAGCGTGGCAGGGCCAGGGCCGGTAATGACCACCGTTGCGCCCGGGGTTGTCGTGCCTGAAATCACCGGAGCCGTGCTGGTGGTTGGACCCGTTGGGGCCACCGTCAGGCTGGCCGGAGCGACCGCCGTGAAGCTGTTCA
>JAJAYX010000685.1 GCA_026785985.1 Rudanella sp.
ATTGGTGCCGGGTGTTCGATGAAAGGGTACGTCTAAATATAGCAGGAACACCCCGGCATAGGCAACAAAGGGCAATAATGTTAGGGCAATCCGGCGTTCCGAAAGTCGCTGTTTTGCGGCCCGGATCTCCTGCCGGAATGCGCCAATATAGCACACCTGCATCAGCAGAAACGATCCCAACCCCGGCCCAAACATATCTACCTCCCGAATCATCAGGAACACGTCGCCCAACAGCGCAAACACCGTCCCGACCAGCAGCCACCGAACCGGATAGTTGCGCTGCCAATCAGGCTTTTGAGCCACAATCCAACCCATTAGCAGGATCATGATTAATGGCTTACTCCCATAAACCAACAGCTTATTCGGTAGCATTTCACCCCCGATTTCGAGAGCCGTGATAAGCGAAAACAGAATCAGAAATGTGCGCGAGGGAGCAGTCATAAAGCTTAAAAACTACGATTTGATTAACAAAGGGAGCGAGTTAAGCCTTCTACCAGCTCTGAATAGTTCTATTTTGTTCAAAAAACAAACCATCTAACTCAGGCTTTGGTTAGCTTTGCAGGCTCACTACTTACCAACCGTTCCGTAACAAATGTCGATCTTCTCTGTTGCCCGCTTGCGCCGTTCTGTGGTGCAAACCCCAACCATAATAACGATCACGGTCGGTCTGCTTTTAGGCGGATATCAGCTTTTAACGGGGGCATTGCCCATGACGATTCAGCTCGTTTTCAGCGGATTATTACTTCTGGCAACAGGCATTCCACACGGCGCACTGGATCATTTGGTGGAACGCGAACGGGCGTTAAGGCTGGGAGAATCGTTTTCGCTTCCTACATTTTTGGTCAAATACATCGCTACGATGGGAGTATACGCAGTAGCGTGGTTGCTGGCGCCTGTGCCGTGTCTACTGGTATTTTTGTCTGTTTCGGCCTGGCACTTTGGTGAAACTGACCTTCAAAACGCCCCTAATACGCCCTATTGGTCACTGGCACGATTATCCGCAGGGGGCTTCGTACTGGCGTTCATATTGCTTACACACGCTACCGAAACAACCCCAATTCTGGTCCGGATTGTTCAGGCCGACGACTTGGCCCTATTGGTATGGCGCAGTGTGGTGGAGCAGTCAGGTGTGGTGTTACGCGGCTGGGCAACGCTAACGTTAGTGCTTACAGTGCTGGCCTACGCACAACGCCCAATTGCCATCGACGGCTGGCGTATGGTCCGATTATTGGTCATTATTGGGCTGACTTTTTACCTGCCCCTACTCCCTGCATTTATGCTGTATTTTGGAGGATGGCACGCACTGAGTTCATTTCACCTTATTCAGAACTACCTACCTGTTACCACCAAAAACGCCACAGAAGCAGCCTGGAGCGTATGGCAAAAATCACTCCCATTAACGGGCGTAGCGTTTGGCGTTTTGGGAATTTGCGCCATTACCTGGTATTACGTGTCCCCCGACTTCGATCCGCTCCCAATTTTATTTATCCTGCTGTCATTAATCACATTGCCACACATTGAGGTTATGCATTCAGTTAATAAAAGCCAAAATACTGACTACCAACAGTTTGAAACACAGAATGGTACTCAAAATGATTTTTCGCAAACAAGTAAGCATCCCGTTGTATAGGTTTATAACCTTTGGATAAAATATTTATTTAGTTTTTTAACATAAATCTTAAACAAAAAAAATCGACGCTCTGTTATGATCTCGACAATTGGGGTTTTTTCCTTAACTCTGTTTAACTCACAACACTTTTATTATCATGTTTGATCAATTTAGTACGATTTTACTGGAAACTCTCCAGTCAGGTGACGTGGTCGGATTCACGTTCTTTACGGGCTATATGGCCATGTTCGCTGCTTCGGTGTTTTTCTTTTTCGAACGTAGTCAGGTTGATGGCAAGTGGAAAACTTCGCTGCTCGTCTCAGGGCTAATTACCATGATTGCTGCGGTTCACTATTATTACATGCGTGACATATGGCTCACCACCAAAACGTCACCTACCCAGTTTCGGTACATCGACTGGACACTGACTGTACCGCTGATGTGTGTGGAGTTCTACCTGCTTATCAAGCCCTACGGCGGAAAAACATCAACGCTCTGGAAACTGATTGGCTATTCGGTGTTAATGCTCTTAGCGGGCTACATCGGGGAGGCAATTGATCCGGCACGTACCATCATCTGGGGTGCTGTTTCAACGCTGGGTTACCTCGGCATCATATACGAGGCAACGCTGGGCGACGTGAAAAAAACCGCCGATGCTTCGTCAAATCCTGAAGTGGCCAAGGCAGTGAGACTTCTCCGCAACTTCGTGTTGATTGGCTGGGGCATTTACCCCATCGGCTACATGGCCATGCCGGGTGGCTTGCTGGGTGGCATGGGGATAAACCTCGATATAGTCTATAACATCGGCGATGCCATCAACAAAATCGGTTTCGGCCTGGTTGTGTATGGTGCAGCTATGGCATCAACCAAAAATGAGTCGGCGACTTCACGCCTGGCTCCGGTAAATGCTTAGATGAACAACGAGTGCATCTCGTTAACATACCTACAAAAAAGGGAACCTGATATCGGGTTCCCTTTTTTGTAGGTATGTAAGTCTGTTTACCCAATCGTCCGTTCCCGGCGCAGTACTTCGTCGATCAGACCATATTCTTTGGCTTCGTCGGCCCGGAACCAGTTGTCGCGGTCTGAATCTTTCTCAACCTGCTCCGATGTCTTGCCGGTGTGGTTGGCCAGAATCTCGTATAACTCATTACGGAGTTTCACAATTTCTCGGGCAGTGATCTCAATATCAACCGATTGGCCCTGTGCACCGCCCGATGGCTGGTGAATCATCACCCGTGCGTGGGGCAAGGCCGACCGCTTGCCAGCCGCGCCACCCGCCAGTAAAACCGCCCCCATCGAAGCCGCCAAACTGGTGCAGACCGTGGCCACATCGGGCCGCACATACTGCATGGTATCATAG
>JAJAYX010000686.1 GCA_026785985.1 Rudanella sp.
CCAGCAAGCCAGGCTGACCGCGTCTGATGGCGCGGCTTATGATGATTTAGGCATTAGCGTGGCGCTTTCGGGCGACTATGCCCTGGTCGGGGCTTACAGCGATGATGTCGGGGCCAACGGCCATCAAGGCTCGGCCTACGTGTTTGTGCGAGGGGGCGGCACCTGGACCCAGCAAGACAAGCTGACCGCGTCTGATGGCGCGGCTAGTGATAATTTTGGCAATAGCGTGGCGATTTCGGGCAACTATGCCCTGGTCGGGGCTTACCTCGATGATGTGAATGCCGACAACGATCAAGGCTCGGCCTACATATTTGTGCGGTCGGGCAGTAGCTGGACCCAGCAAGCCAAGCTGACCGCGTCTGATGGCGCGGGGGGTGATAATTTTGGCAGTAGCGTGGCAATTTCGGGCGACTATGCCCTGGTCGGTGCTTACGGCGATGCTGTCGGAGCAAATACCACTCAAGGCTCGGCCTACGTGTTTGTGCGGTCGGGCAGTAGCTGGACACAGCAAGACAAGCTGACCGCGTCTGACGGGGCGTGGGGTGATTTTTTTGGCGAAAGCGTGGCGATTTCGGGCAACTATGCCCTGGTCGGTGCTTCCCGTGATGATGTCGGGGCCGGCGCGGATCGAGGCTCGGCCTACGTGTTTGTGCGGTCGGGCAGTAGCTGGACTCAGCAAGCCAAGCTCACCGCATCTGATGGAGTGTCTGGTGATCGTTTGGGCATTAGCGTGGCACTTTCGGGCGACCATGCCTTAGTCGGGGCTTACGAAGATGATATCGGGGCCAACAACGATCAAGGCTCGGCCTATCTTTTTAAACGGACTGGCACAAGCTGGTCGTTGGTGCGAGCCGTTACCGATAATTCCCCGGCTAACACAAACAACGGTCAGGGCGTTGGCATCTCTAATGGCAGTTTCATCATTGGTGGGCCGGGCTTTGAAAATGGCAAGGGCAAGGTGGCGTTTGGCACGGTCGATAACTGAGGGGCCTCAGTACCTGCCAATCGGGTATTTTTGCATTTTCACGCATTCCGAACTAATCCAACCAATGACCGTAAAACACGCCCTTATCCTGACCACCCTTGTTTCTGCCCTTTGCAGATGTACCACCAAACAAACAGCCGCCCCACTTGTGGGAACCTGGGAACTGATTTCGGCAACAGCCACCGAAAAAGATTCCACATACTTGACCTTCGACCCGAAAAACAAAATGATCAAGATCATCAACGCCACGCATTTCGCGTTCCTGAATCATGATTTGGGCGGAGGGAAAGACACCGCTTTGGCAGCATTCACCGCAGGCGGGGGTACCTATACGCTGGCCGACAGTGTCTATACTGAACACCTCGACTACTATATTGACCGGGTTTGGGAGAACAACAAATTTCCGTTCACGATCAAAATCGTGGGGGATACGCTGATTCAGAAGGGGGTTGAAAAGCTGGAAAAACTGGGCATCGACCGGGTGATCATCGAAACATACAAGCGGGTTAAGTAGGTTTGCGAACCATGCGCCCGTTTCTGCCCCTTTTGTTGCTGTTTGCTTCCTGCCAGGCTCCACCAATGCCTGCCACGCTGCCCGATGCCGGGTATTTCCCCCTACAATCGGGGCAGTACCGGGTCTATGACGTAACCGAATATCAGTATAAAGCCGGACAGCCCCCAACCACCCGGCAGTATGCGTGGCGCGAAACCACGGGGGTCCCTTTCCAAACCCTCGCGGGCGACACAGCCTACACGCTCACCTATGCCCACCGAACCAACAACGCAATCCCCTGGCAAATAGACTCGATGGGCGTGGCCCGGCAAACACCCTTCGAAACCTTGCTCACTTTGGGCGGGCAAACGGTGGTGAAACTGGCTTTTCCGGCCTACGACAATCAACGTTGGAACGGCAACCGCTTCAACGCCCTTGGCCCCGACGAGTTTCGGCTGCAACGCTGCCACCTGCCTTTCCGTATGGATAACAAAACGATTGACCGCAGCCTAACGGTTATCCAACAAAACGACTCTACCTTAGTATCACAGGACAAACGGGTGGAAGTCTATGGATATCGGATCGGGCTGGTGTATGCCGAACGGCAACAACTTCGCTTTTGCGCCACCGACCCCGGCTGTACCCAACCGGCAGCTATCCTGTACGGAATCAGGCAGTTCATTCGTTTGACAGACTATGGGAAAGACTAAACGACTACCGGTTTTTATTAGCATTTTCTGCCTGCTGACGGCTTCGATGGTAACCGCTCAAACCGCCCAACGCTACCTCGTGGTGCTGCGCGACAAAGCCAGTTCGCCCTACAGCACGAGCCGCCCGGAGCAGTTTTTGTCGACGCGGGCCATCAGTCGGCGGGCTAAACAAAACATTGCCCTCACCGAGCGCGACCTGCCCGTGAACCCCGCCTATGTGAGTAAGCTCAAAACAACGGGTGCCCAGGTGCTGAACACCTCCCGCTGGCTCAACGCCGTGCTGATTCGCACAACGTCGGCCACTCTCCAGAAGGTGCTGGCCCTGCCATTTGTGACTGGGTTAGAATACGGCCAAACCATTGGAAATGCCCGCGTGGCCACGCCCGCCGGGCAAACCAAAGCCGCTAATAAATTCGGCGAAACCCAGGCAAAGGCTCTGCCCTACGGTCCGTCGCTGGCGCAACTGAGCCAGTTGGGACTTGACAAACTGCACGAACGGGGCTTTCGGGGCGAAGGCAAATTGGTGGCTATTCTGGACGCGGGATTCCCCAATGCCAATACAGTCCCATTTCTGCAGACGCTCGTCAGCGAAAACCGCATTGTGACGACCTACGATTTTGTAGCCAATAATCGTCAGGTTTACGACGATGACAGCCACGGGTTGAATGTGCTGTCGATTATGGCGGCTACTGCCGATAACCGGCTGTATGGGGGGGCATACAAGGCGAGTTATGCCCTGATTCGCACCGAAGATGCCCCCACCGAATCGCCCATCGAAGAGGCCTACTGGCTCCTTGGGGCCGAATTTGCCGATAGCACCGGGGCCGACGTAATCAACTCGTCGCTGGGGTACACGCAGTTCGACCCGGAGTTTGCGGCTTTGGATCATAAATACGCCGACTTAAATGGTCGTACTACGCTGGTGAGTCGGGCGGCACAGTGGGCAGCCGAAACGGGCATGGTGGTGGTGGTGGCGGCTGGCAACGAAGGCACCAACCCCTGGCATTATCTTTCGGCTCCGTCGGATGCCACGGATGTATTAGCCGTGGCAGCCACCAACTCATTGGGCGTTAAAGCATCCTTCAGCAGTTTTGGGCCAGCCCCCGACGGGCGCATCAAACCCGATGTGGCCGCTCAGGGGCAGGGCGATATTTTGGGAAACCCAAATGGGACTATTGGCAGCGGCAGTGGTACGTCGTTTGCCAGCCCGCTCATGGCCAGTTTCGTCACCACGCTCTGGCAGGCTTATCCGTACCTCACTGCCCGCGAAATTGTGGGGGTGGTACGTCGGGCGGGTAGTCAGGCCCAAAACCCCGACGATAAACTGGGCTACGGCATTCCGACCTTCGAGCGGGCAGCGGCATTGGCCGAGGTGTTGTCTTACACTACGGCTTCGCCTAACCCCTTCACCGACAACGATTTCGTGACCGTTCCCTGGGGCGAAATTCCCGGTACGGCCACCCTCGATGCGCAACTTACCGATGTGGCCGGTCGCGTGGTGTGGCAGCAAACCCTCCCCTCCGAACGGGCGGTGTCGCTCTCGTTCCGGCAATTGGCCTTACCCACCGGCCTTTATATCCTGAGTCTGACAAGCGACGGTAAACGCAAATCTGTTCGGTTATTGAAACGATAAGTTTGACAAACTGTTGGCCCGATTTGCTGGCGAGTTGCTACCGTCGGTCATTGGAAATTGCCACGGGATACGGGCTGAAATCGGTTGCGTTTGCGGGCATCAGTACCGGTATCTACGGCTATCCGAAAGACAAAGCCACACAGGTTGCCGCAGCCACTGTAACCGCCTTTTCCGAACAACCAACCTCCGTGGAGACGGTCATTTTTGCTTGCTTCGATGCCGAAAGCGAGGAGTTTTACAAACGTATTTTGGGGAACTGATTTCCTGTTGGTTATGCGACTATTTCTTTGTCCGCGCTAATCGTTCCCCGTTGGCGTTTCTTCTGCCAGCACAAGCTCAACTGGTCTGGCCGGTTTGCGCGGTTCGCGATTCGCTACAGCCCGCCATGGGCGCGGATTCTTGTAATTATGGCCCGACAGCAGTTCGGGGTTTGTGTTGCGGTTTCGGCGTGGTTTAACTACCAGCCCTGATCTCTCCGGCTCCCGATTGGCAACGTGCTTGTAGTCGCCAATATAGATTCGTCGCTGACCGCGCTCCCGTAAGCTGACTATAATTCCCGACTCCCAGGCACGGGCCGCAGTGGCTTTATTGGGATGCTTGTAGTTACGAATCGAGTAGGTCGGGTCGTTCCGGTGTCTGTTTTCAGACTGGGCGAGGGATTCCGATGACAAGGCTGTGGTTAAAAAAAACGCACCCATCAATAGACCTTTACACAGCCAGCGTTCTGTCTCTTTCGGTTGAATAGTCATGATCCTGTGGTTTTGTTGTAAGACTGCAAAAAAAGCATTCTAACACAATAACCTAAATTTTTATCAACTATTCTTTTCGTTATAGAAGATTCTGGTAAAATTTAATTCGTTTTTGCCAAAAAAACTGATTTTTCTATCATTCTCTGAATAGAGGTTTCCTCCGTAAACGTAGGAATATCCTCCAGCCGCACCCATTGAATGGCCTTTGTCTCCCCCGATTCCACGAACGGCTCGTTGGGGTCGGCCTCGATCAGAAACCGGATGTCGTAATGAAAATGGGCTGGTTCGTCGGGGCGGGCCGGAATCAGGTGAACATCGACATCGAAAATGGCGGGTGGTTCGCCGGGGTTGCCCGCGAATCGGAGTCCGCTCAGGCCGGTTTCTTCCTGCGCTTCCTGCATGGCCACAGCCGCCACGTCGGGGTTGCCATCGGCATGACCACCGGGCTGAAACCAGCGGTCGAGTTTGCGGTGATGAATCAGGACGGTTTGTTGTCGATTGGCCGGGGTTGCGTTCGACGAAACGATCCAGGCCGAACCCGTTATGTGCCCCATTGCCAGCGACCGCTCGAAACAGCTTGGTTGCTGTTCAACAAACGCGATGGTGTCGAGCCACATGGCCCGCTCATTGGAGTCGATGGGATTGTACTGATGTAGTAAGGAAAGTAAGGGTTCTCGGTGCATTATCGGGAGATGTCAGAAAAAAAACGCAATTTCGCGATGAAATTGACTTATACCAAAACAAACAAAAACCATGCGTAAACTGCTGCTCTCAACAGCCGCCCTGTGCTTAGTTGCCCAATTGGCCACTGCTCAGATTCGCCTGCCATCGCCAAGCCCCGGTGCTTCGGTTATGCAAACTATTGGCACCACTGATATTACCGTGAAATACTCGCGACCCAGCCTGAAAGGCCGCGAAGCCTTCACCAGTGCCCTTGTCCCCCACGGCAAAATATGGCGGACAGGAGCGAACACAGCCACCAGCATCACCACCACCACCGATATGATGGTGAATGGTCAGAAATTAGCCGCCGGTTCGTATGCCCTGCTGTCGATTCCCGATCAGAGCCAGTGGACAGTGATTTTCAGCAAAAACCAAACCACAACGGAGGCTAACTACAAGCAGGAAGAAGATGCACTGCGCGTGATGGTAACGCCGGGTACGTCGGGGGCAAAAGTGGAGACATTCACCATCGATTTCAGCGACGTAACCGACAGCACGGCCAACATGAACATTCTGTGGGGTATGGCCAAAGCAACGGCTAAGTTGGGTGTCGATGTGAACGCCAATGCTGCCGCCAACGTGGACAAAGCCGTAGCCGAGAAGCCTGAAGATCCGGCTGTGTTGCAGGCTGCCGCTGCTTATAACCTCTCAAAAGGACGCAATCTGGATCAAGCGTTATCCTGGACCGACAAGTCCATCGGCATGAAAGAGACGTTCCGCAATGTATGGGTGAAGGCCCAGATTCTGGCTAAAATGGGCAAGTTTGCCGAAGCCGTTCCACTCGCCAGGAAAGCCCTGAGCATTGGCGAAACATCGAACGATGCGTCTTTCCCATTCTTCAAAGATGCCATCGCCAAAGGCGTAACCGACTACACGGCCAAAATGCCCGTAGCGATGCCCGCCATGCCGGGTAAGAAGAAGAAGAAGAGCTGATTTCGGTGAGCAGTGAGCAGCCAGCAATGAACAGTTTCTATTCTTTTTTAACTGTTGGCTGTTCACTGTTCATTGTTAACTGCTGAATTCCCCAGGCCAGGCCAACCACCAGCACACAGCCGATTACGTTGAGCCAGAGGAAAGCTGTAAGGTCTAATTTCCAACTCAACACCACGAGGACTTCGCCAATGAGAGCCGCAATGAATGTGGCCCGGCCACCAATGTTTTTGAAGTAAAACGCCACAACGAAAATGCCCAGAATGACCCCGTAGAACAGCGACCCGAGGATGTTGACAGCCTCGATCATGTTACCCATGCGGTTGGCAAACTGCGCCACAATAATGCAGAAAACGCCCCAGCCCGCCGTAGCCCAGCGCGAGGCTGCCAAATAATGCCCGTCGGTGGCATCGGGAACAAAACTGCGCTTGTAAATATCGACTATCGTAGTAGAAGCCAGTGAGTTATAGGCGGCTGCAATAGACCCCATTGACGC
>JAJAYX010000687.1 GCA_026785985.1 Rudanella sp.
CGATGCCTTCGCCACGGCCTGCAACAGTTGCTTTCCCATTTTCCCGCGAACCGCCTTATCCGCCTTCGCGAGGGGTTCCAGCAGACGCAAAGCCGTGCCTTGCACCAATGGATCCGGGTCTGAAGTCAAGCTCAACAACACGTTAGCGTCACTCAGTTTCAGGCCATCGAGCGTCCACAATGCATGAAACCGCCCCAGTGCGGTGCAACCATCCGAACGTTTGCCGGAAAGGGCCACCGTTTCGAGTTCTTTTTTCGCGCCCACCTCATTGCGCCCAACCAGCAACTGTTGCGCCATGTCGCGGTGCCAGCCATCGGCACTCGACAATTCCTGGATCAGTTCAGTGGTCGATGCCTGAGAGAGTTTTTTGGGCGTTGGGGCCATCCAGTTTTGGGGAACAACCCGCCAGATTCGGCCCCGGTGAACGGGCATATCCAATTTTCGCGACAGCGTTTGCTCTTTCAGATACGGGGTCATATAGGCCTTGTGCTGCACAATGCCCCGGTACATATCGGCCACATATAAGGCACCATCGGGACCGGTTGCCAGGCTAACGGGCCGGAATCGTTCGTCGGTCGAGGCCAGGAACTCCCGGCCCGGATGCGGGTCGCTGGCAGTCAGAATCGAGTTTTTTTCGGCCACCACATTGCGTTTAATGAGGTTCCCGGCGGGTTCGCACACAAAAATATTGCCCGCGAAAGGCGTGGGCAAAGCCGTTTCCCGATACACAAAAGGCGAACAGGCAGCGGTGAATTCCAGCAGTCGGCCTTCTTTGTCGAGTGTTCCGGCAATGTAGCCCCGGTTCACGGCGGGGTTTGGCCGGATAGGGTAAATGCGCCGGTCGATGGTCAGGCCGTGGTCGATGCCCGTGGTGGGCGTGTGGTGTTTGTTGCGCGAGAGCGTGTTGGGCGGCACCAAATCCGCGTGGAGTTGCGACCAGTTGTAGTTGTAAACCAGCCGCCCTTTGTCGTCGTGGCTCATGCCCCACTGCCCGCGAAACTCGGTGGAGTCGCGCACCCAGCGGGCCGCCGGTTCGCCGGTGCGATTCGGCGAGCCGTTCACCAATTTGTAGCGTTGCTTCGATTTGGCGTTATAAATCCAGTTGTCCATGCTCTGCCACAGCGCGTTAGGCGCGTGTTCGGGCAGGCCACCCCCGGTGTAGTTCTTGTCGATCAGGGTTTTGGAGTCCGCTTTGCCGTCGCCGTTGGTGTCTTTGGTGAACCACAGCACCCCATTTTCGGCCACCAACGCGCCCCCCGGTACGAGGGCAATGGCTCGAGGCATCACAAGGCTATCGAGGTAAACGGTGCTTACGTCCATCTGCCCGTCGCCGTTTTTGTCTTCCAAAACCGACACGCGCCCCACGGGTTTTTCTTCGCCCAGACCGTCGATATTGGCCATGAATCCGCGCATCTCGACCACCCACAGCCGACCATCGGCATCGAAGGTCATGGCAACGGGGTCCTGCACCATTGGTTCGGCGGCCACCAATTGAATTTTCAGGCCCGGCTCCACCTGAAACGTGGCCTGTTCCTGAGTGGGTGTTCGCACGGGCGAGGGGTCATCGTCTGTTGTGCCCACGTTAACGGTGAAACTGCCCAGCCCCAGCAGCCCCGTTATCAACAGAAAAAAAATAGGATTGGGTTTACTCATGGGACTCAGTCTCTTTTAGTTGGTTGAGCGTCGGGGTACAGAAAAACCGATCTTTCACACCCGAATAAAGCCCATCTGATTTAGTAAATACTCCTACTATAACGACGAAAAGCACCAGAAGTATTTTTGGGGGAAGTGCCGGCGGGGCGGTTAGGCTGAAATGAGATGTTTGAACAAGTCAGCTAAAACTTCCAATTAAAACCGCTATTTTTGCCCCTGCAAACAGAGAGGTGTCCGAGTGGTTGAAGGAGCACGCCTGGAAAGTGTGTATGCGGGAAACTGTATCGAGAGTTCGAATCTCTTCCTCTCTGCCCATGACCCCGTTGCTTTACCAGGCAGCGGGGTTTTATTATTTACATTGATCGATACCACGCTATCATTATCTTTACCTAAAACACGCTCCGGCATGGCTACTCAAAACTCCATAAAGCAGAATCGGGAAAAGAAGCCATTCTTTTTTACAGTTAAAAATGCCAGTGGACGGGATATTGAAGCATTTATCCCGGCTGGGTATAGTCCTACTGAAGACCCGGCAGATAAGCACTTCATTGTAAGCAATTTAAAATATAAATTGGGTAGTTTATTTGTTGGTAATCCCTAAGCCTCTCTCACCTCGGTCTGGCAATGCCCAATTTCTTCATTCTTGATTCCAGCGTGGTGGGGATGATGTCGAGGATTTCGGCCGCACCATTTTTACCGCTGACTTTCCAGTTGGTTGACTCCAGCACGGTGGTGATGTGGGCGCGTTCGCACTCGTCGAGGGTGAGGGGCGTAACCCGCCGGGCAGCCATTGTGCTGTTGCGTCCGAACCAGTCGCCGAGGTCGAGTTGCCGCCTGGTGGAGCCGATGAGCGACCGTTCGACAATGTTTTCGAGTTCGCGGATGTTACCGGGCCAGTTGTAGGCCGTGAGCGTGTCGATTACTTTGGCGGGAATGACCTCGATCCGGCGGTTCATGTCGGGGCCGTGTTTATCGCAGAAGTGCCTGACTAACAGGGGAATGTCTTCTTTTCGTTCGCGGAGGGGCAGGCTTTTGATGGGGAACACGTTGAGCCGGTAATAGAGGTCTTCGCGGAAACGGCCCGCGTCGATTTCGGTTTCGAGGTCGCGGTTGGTGGCCGTCAGCACCCGAACATTGATGCGGATGGTTTTGGTGCCACCCACCCGTTCAAACTCACCCTCCTGCAACACCCGAAGCAGTTTGGACTTTAAATCAAACGGCATCTCGCCAATTTCATCTAAGAAAATCGTGCCGTTGTTGGCCAGTTCGAACCGCCCGATTTTCTGGTTTATGGCCCCCGTGAAGGCCCCTTTTTCGTGACCAAACAACTCACTTTCAATCAGCGTGGCAGGCAGAGCCGCACAATTGACCTTGATGAGCGGCTGCTTTTTGCGGTTACTGTGCTGATGGATGGCTCGTGCCAGCAACTCCTTACCCGTGCCGGATTCGCCCAGAATCAGCACCGTTGTGTTGGTGGGGGCCACCTGATCTACTTTCGTCAGAATTTGCCGGAACGGTTTGCTTTGGGTCACAATTTCATCGAAGCCGGTGGTTTGCCGAATCTCATCGCGGAGGTAGGTGTTCTCGGCCTGTAGCTGATCTTTCAGGGTTTCCACTTCGTCAAGAGCTTTGCGGAGGGCTTCAGTGCGCTCGGCCACACGGGCTTCGAGGGCCTCGTTGGCCTGTTGGAGATCATGGCGCATTTGCCGGAGGGCGAGGTGCGTTTGGACGCGGGCCAGCACTTCGGATAGTTGGAATGGCTTGGTGATGTAGTCCACCGCGCCCATGTTAAAGCCATTGACCTTGTCGATGGTTTCGCTGGAAGCGGTCATAAAAATCACCGGCACATCGGCGGTTTCGGGCTTGGCTTTGAGTCGGCGGCAGGTCTCGAAACCGTTCATACCGGGCATCATCACGTCCAGCAGAATCAGGTCGGGTTTGGCGTAGGCGACCTGTTCGAGGGCCGATTTGCCATCCTGCTCCGTCAGAACGCGGTAGCCGTTGTGGGTGAGGGCATCAAAAAGGATGCTGATGTTGTGGGGGGTGTCGTCAACGACAAGAATGCTGGGGGTCATAGGTGTTCCGCTAAGTAGTCGCGGATGTTGCGGGTATCAAAAGCAGCGGCCCACGCCCGAATGGGTTGGGTGAAGGCCATCAAATGGGAATCTTGCCGGTCGAGCGCGTCTAACTGGGTCAGAACACCCTGAATATCACCTTGTCGGGCGAGGTTGAGCAGGGTTTCGATGGCCGGGGCGGGCGGCAGCACCAGCCCATCGGTGGCCCCGTTGGCGGTTCCGTTGGCTGCGTAGGGCGCGGGTTTGGAAGTTGTTCCCGGCGCGTCGGCGTAGTGCCACGTCAGGTTCAGTAGCCGCCCGATTTTGGTGAGCAGGCTGTCCACATCGACGGGTTTGGCCACAAAATCATCGAACCCTTCGCGGAACGAGCGTTGCTGGTTTTGCTCAAAAACGTTGGCCGAAAACGCCATCACCTTCGCGTGGGCCAATTCGGGGTAGTCGGCGAGGTGTTGCAGGGCTTCGAAACCGTTCATTACGGGCATTACCAAATCCATCAGAATCAGGTCGGGTACTGCTGTTCGGGCCACGGCGAGGGCCACCTGCCCGTTGGTGGCTTCCGACACCTCGAAGCCAATCTGACCCAGTAACGAAACGACCAACTGCCGGTTTTCGGCATGGTCGTCGGCTACCAAAATCCGTTTTCGGGGGCCATCGTAACCCGAAATGTGTTGCCCGGTTTCCGGGCTTGCTGTCTGACTATCAGCACCTAACTGCGCCACCGACAAGGGCAGACTAATCGTGAACGTGCTGCCTTCGCCCGGTGGGCTGACCACGTTCAACTGCCCGCCCATGAGGGCCACGAGTTTGTCGGAAATGGCCAAACCGAGGCCCGTGCCTTCCACAAACTGCCGGGCATCACGCACCTGGTAAAACGGCTGGAACACTTCCGTCAGCCGCTCCGGGGGAATGCCGATGCCAGTATCGCTTACCTGGAACACCACCCGAAACTGCCCCGGTCGCACCTCCTGACTGCTCACCGAGAGCCGCACCTCGCCCCGTTGGGTAAACTTCACGGCATTGCTCAGGAGGTTGTTCAGCACCTGCGTCAGGCGTTTTTCGTCGCCCAGCACCACGGGCGGCAGGGCGGGGTCGGGCTGGTAATGAAAGGCCAGTTTTTTCTGTTCGGCCTGGGAGCTGAAAAACGTGGCCACGTTATCCAGGAGGGCGGGTAAACTCACCGGTAGCCGCTGAAACTCGAACCGCTGGGCTTCGATTTTGGCAATATCGAGTACCTCGTTAATGAGTTTCAGCAGGTGTTCGCCACTGCTTCGGACCACCCCCCCCCACTGTTGCTGCCCCATTGACAGGGTTGGTTCGCGCTGGAGGAGTTGGGCAAAGCCGAGGATGCCGTTAAGGGGGGTGCGGAGTTCGTGGCTCATATTGGCCAGAAACTCGCTTTTGGCGCGGTTGGCTCCCTCGGCGGCTTCTTTGGCCATTTGCAACCGCCCCGACTGCGCCACCAGCGCTTCTTTTTGGGCCACTACCTGCGCAGTGCGCTCCTGCACCACCGTTTCGAGTTTGAGCTTTTCGCGGGTCAGTCGGCGGGTGTAGTAGCGCGTAAAACTGTAAATGAGCAAACAGGCCAGAAGAGCATACAATCCGTAGGCCCACCACTCCCGAAACCAGGGTTTGGTAATTACAAAATCGAGCGAGCCTTCGCGGCTCCACTGCCCGTAGGAGTCGCGGGCGCGAACCTGAAACAAGTACGCGCCAACGGGCAGGTTGGTGTAATCTTTGCGGGTTTCGCGGCTCCACGACGACCAAACAGTGTCTTCAGAAGCCTGGGCATTGGCCTTGCGGGGAACGGTGAGCAGCCGATGCTGGAACTCGTTGGTTTCGTCGCCCACAAAACTCGTGGCCGCAAACCCGAACGACAAATCCCGGAAACGGTAGGGCAGCGTCAGGCGGGCGGGTTGGGCGTTGGGGCCGCTGTTGCCCGCATATACCAGCGAGTCATTGGTCAGTAAGCGCACCGTTCGGATGAGGGCCGGGTAATCGGGGGGCATGAACATCTGAGCACCGTCGTAGCGAAACAGCCCTTCGTCGTTACCCACCCAAACCAGGCCGCTGGCTTCGGGATAGACCACGTAGCCGCCCCGCCGAATGGGTTTCAGGCTTAGACTATCGCACTGCCACTCGCCCGTTTCGGTGCGCCGGAAAGCCACGGCGGGGTTCGCAAACCACAGCCGTTTGCTGGCATCCTCGGCAATACTGGGCGCGTCGGCGGCTGAGGGGCGAAGCACTGGCCCAAAAGCATTCTCGGCTACAAACCGGCTCGTTTGGGCATCAAATCGGTACAGGCTTCCGCCCGCGGCAAACAGCATTCCACCCGACGTAGAAAAGGCGTAACTGCCTGACAAAGAACGCAGCCCGGCGGTTATGGTTTGTGCCTTGCCACCCGCTGACAGTTGGTAAAACCCTGCCGAGTGCGTACCTACCCATACCGCGCCCGTGGAGTCCTGGGCCAGTGAAACGCATTCGCTGTTGATGCCCGGTACAGCACCCGCGTCCTGCCAGTTGCCGTCCCGGTGTCGTTCATACGCTAAAAGCCCATTCCCCAGCGCGACGAGTAATCGGTTGGGCTGATTCCGGGGTCGTAACAGGGCGTTGATCGGCTGGTTTTGGACTTTTACTGATTCTACCACCCTGTTTTGCCGTATGCGCCAGAGGTGGCCCGGCCCGGCCGCCAGCAAATCGGGTCCGTCGGGCAACAGCACCCGAACGGGGGCTTCGGTGCCGGGTACGGCCTCGAACCGGGCGGTTTGGTCGTTCCAGTGCAACAACCCTAAATCGGTGCCGATGTAGAGCACTCCCCCGTGCCGGACGATGGCCCACACGGTCGAATGGACATTTAAACTACCCTTGAACCGGCTCACGGGCAGGTTGGTTTCTACGCGGTCGAGGCCGCTGCCAGTGCTGATCCAAAGCGACTGTTCGCGGTCTTGAAACAGGCTCAGGACGGTGTTGCGCCGAAGGCCGTTAGTCTCGTCGATGTGTTGACCAATGCGCCCCGTTTCGTTCAGGATTTTAACGCCACCCCGTTCAGTACCAATGATGTAGCAGTGAGCGCCGGTTTTCATGTTGCGGACGTATATGGCTTTACTGACCCGGGTTCGTTTCAGCCAGTCGTCGGTTTGGGTGGGAAATGGGCTGAGGGTTTTTTGGTCCGGATTGTACCGGAACAGGCCGTTGGTTTGCGTGATTATGAGGAGTTGATTGGGGATTGGGGGGGCCAGAACGGCCAGAAGCGACTCCGTAACTAAGCTACTTGTGCCAGGCAGAGGCATCAGGCATTTGTCGCGGTAGCCATCGAGCGGTAACTGAAACAATTTCCCCAACCGCGACTGAATGTACAGATACTTCTCCACCCGGCTCACCTGCCGCAGCCCCCCCGGAATGGCCCACGACATGGTTTTCTGATTCGTTCGGAACCGATACACCCGCTCATCGGTGCAGAAAAATACCCCCCTCGGCGAACTGATAACGGCCACCACGGTCAGCCGGGCGGGTTTTGGGGCGGGTAGCTGATCGCTCAGGGAAACATACTGGCGCTGCCCCCTCGCATCGGCTTTCAGATAGCCAAAGTTGGTTTCCGTACCCACATAAACGGTGCCCGTCGAGTCGGTGTCGATGGCCACTACGCGCTGCCCCGGCACGGTGAGTTTGGTCCATTTGCTCCCGTCGAATTCGAGCAGGCCGTGCTGATTCCCCACGTACAACACCCCCCGATTGTCCTGGGTGATGGCCCGGTTTTCGGGGTGAGCGCGGTAGGTTTTGGGGGCGTAATGCTGAATAAACGGCAGGCCCGTTGGCTGGGCAAAGCCGGTGGTGAGCGTGAGCAGCAGCAGAATGAGTGTAGGCATAAGGGTGGGGTATATTAACGAAATGTCGGGAATCTCCTGAAATATCAATAAAGTGGACGGGTATTGCCTGGAACCGACAGGGGGCAAAACACCCATTTTGGTCTACCTGCGTGGGTTTTAGCCAGGGTGTATCGGGGCGGCATGGTGTTTGGCATACATAAAGCAACAGGAATCATACCGAACTGCACCCACTTCGTACTGCTCCTATTCCGATAGCTACAGACCATGAAATTACAGGAAACATCCATCGCGCTTTTCGACCAGTTGATCGGGGTAACCAGTCAACTGACACCCGCCGAGTTTGCCCGCCCGCTGCCTTTGCTGTTAGGGAGTTCGGTTGGTAAACACCTCCGCCACATTATCGAATTCTACGACCTTGCCCTAACGGCGCACCAGACCGGCCACCTGAACTACGACCGCCGGGTGCGCCAGACTGCTCTCGAAACGACCCCCAAAGCGGCTATCGACGCGCTGCATCAGATGGCCGTTTTGATGAGCCTGTACGAAACCGACCGGCTTCTCAGTTTGGCCGCTTCGTTCTCGCCCGATGGTTCGCCCGACGTTTTGATGTCAACGACCTACTTCCGCGAACTGCACTACAACATCGAACACGCCGTGCATCATGCCGCCATTATCCGAATCGGGTTGCAACAGACCTTTCCCGATGTGTTGCTGCCCTCACATTTCGGAGTTTCCTACGCCACCGTTCAACACGAAAACCAATTGCATAACCCGCGTCCGGTACTGCTGACGCACAACCACCTCGATCATGTCCAACTCGGTTAATTACCTCGGATATCTGCTCATTGGCCTGTTCCTGAGCAGTTGTTCGGCCAGCAACCAGACCCCAACGCCCATTGGCACTACCACCGCGCCCGTCAATGTGAACAACCCAACCCAAACCTTTGATCCGGCGGGGCAAATGCTGCTGGCTTCCGGGGCTTTTGTCAACGGCGGTCGGTACACCACCAAAGGCACAGCGAAAGTATATGAAAAAAATGGCAAACGAACCCTGCTCCTCGAAGACTTTACCACCGACGGTGGTCCTGACCTACGCATCTACCTCGCCGACGGAACCACGTTTACCAGTTTCGTGGAGGTGGTGAGCAAACTTTCGGCAACGGGGAATTTCTTCGTGGAAATTCCCGCCGGGTACGACCCCGCCAAGCATGGTTTTGTGCTTATCTGGTGCAAACAGTTCAGTGCGCTTTTCGGTAGTGCTACCCTCAAAAAATAACTTTTATGAAACCCCTATTCATCACATTGCTTGCCCTGTGTCCCCTTCTGTCGGTTGCCCAACGCAACCTGAACTCGTCGGCAACCTCGCCTAGTCCGGCATCACGCTATGACTTCCCGGCCCGTATCCGTACGGCTGACCTGAGCCTTGCCTCCAGCGGTGATCTCAGCAGCTTGGCCCTGACTGTCAACCAGTTGCATGGCCTGGGGAGATCAAACCGATTTCGGATTGGCTATGGACTGAGGTTCACAGCAACGGCGGCCAACCAACTCGACTACATCACGGCTCCGGCCAAACTGACATCGGGTCAGGAGAGTATTGTGGCCCTGTTCACTGAGAGCATCAACAATAATTTGGATACCCTCCGGCTGGGCAAAACGCAAACCAACTCGCTCAATATCAGTATTCATTTAGAGTACGGTATTACACGTCGGCTGGCGGTTGGGTTCAATATTGATGCTATCGGGTTCTCGGCGGGGGCGCAGCAAAGCGGCACGTTCATTGCCAACGGACCCACCCGCTCGTCGCTGCACAACACCGTACAGGTGGCCAAACCAACGCCGTTCAATCTGCTGCTCATGGGCGACAGCGACCGGGGTAGCCTCAACTCCGAAGCCTATGCCCGGTATCGCGTTTCGCCCAAAGTCAGCCTGCGCGGGGGCATCGGGTTCCAGTTTACCGAGTACACGACCACCCGCAAACTGACTCTCGACAACGACCGTTTCCGTAGAAAAAATGCCGGGGTTCAGTTGGACGTTGCCTATCACTTTTGATAGTCTCTTTCCTGATTTTACCAACCCATTCGTATGAGAATCTTACTTGCCGTAGTACTGCTGCTGTCCGCTCAATTCGGGCAGGCGCAGGTCATCTGGAAACCGACCAAAGCCACCGTTATGTTCACGATCCGAAACGCGGGGCTGAACGTCGATGGCTCCTTCCAGGGCTTCGTCGGCGAACTTAATTTTGACCCGAAAGCCCCCGAAAAAGGAACGCTGTTGGCCAGTGTTGAGGCCAATACCCTCGACACGGGCATCGGACTGCGAAATAGTCACCTGCGCAAAGCCGACTATTTCGACGTGGCCACCTATCCGCGAATCAGCCTGAAATCGGTGAAGATGACCCGGCAATCGGGTAACAAGTACGAGGGTACGTTTGCCCTCACGCTCAAAGGCACGACGCGGACGGTAGCGGTGCCCTTCACGTTTTCGGAAATGGGCGACAAAAGTACGTTCAGCGGGCAGTTTACGATCAACCGGCTCGACTATAAAGTGGGGGGTAAAAGCCTGTTAATGAGCAACGACGTGACGATTCAGATTGACCTGACGGCTGTTCGTCAACATCAATAGTAGTCCTGTCCTGGGGATGTTGGTGAGAATACGATCACCCAAAAGACGTACCGTTTTTTGGGTGATCGTATTTACGCTGCAAATAGTAGCATCTACCCATTTTTCTGTTGCTCATCCTGTTGAATGGCCAGCACCATCTCAACCGATACGGCGAAGTCTTCGGCAATTTCTTCAATGGTGAGTTTGCCCCGACGCAAGGCTTTTATGATCCCTTGCCGGTTCGTTAGCTCAATTCCCTGCTCAATTCCCTGCTCAATTCCCTGCTCAATTCCCTGCTCAATTCCCTGCTCAATTCCCTGCTCAATACCTTGTTTGATTCCCTGCTCAATTCCCCGCTCAATTCCTTGTTTGATTCCTTTTTCAATTGCTCTGTCCTCAGCTTCTGCGATTTTAGTCCGAAATATATCCCGCTCGATTACCTGATTCTCAATATCTTTAAGGTAAACATACCGATCCCCCTTGCTCAACCCCTCAAATTCCAGTCGCTTCTGCACCAGGGCCAATCCCTTCGCCTTGGAACCCGGTTTTACTTCATTGTGCTTAAAATAATAAATCCATTCATCGAGGGTATCTTTAGCTAAATCATTGAACTTGTTGACTTTAAGAATATAGTATTCGGGGTAAATCTGGAAGACCTTGTCCAGCAACAACGTGTTTTTTTGGCGTGTGGAGAGACCCAGCAAATCGCCCGTGTGCAAGCCCGTAAACTCGGTCTTCCCGTGATACACATAATCGTCGCCTTGTCCTAAGTCGAAATAAACGATGTTGACCGAATAAACTTTTTTGATTTGCCCGTATTCCTGGCCTTCGTAAACATGCTCTACTACCGCTTTTGACGTGGCAAAAAGAATTCTGTAGAAATAATCAACTTCGCTGTCTACCTGTAACTCAATGATAATCAACTGTTTTTTGCTATTCAAAGCCAGCAAATCGACCCGGTTGAATTTGATGCCAGCAATTTCCTGATTCGATTCGCTTTCGAGAATCTGCTCAATTTTAATATCCTCCCGCAGTAATTCCGACAGAAAACCC
>JAJAYX010000688.1 GCA_026785985.1 Rudanella sp.
AATGGGGGAATTCCTGCCTCGCCTTCCTCCGCTTCGATGCCGCCATAGGCCACAAAAACAACGGTGGGTTGGGCTTTGGTAAGCTGATCCATCAGCAACTCGTAGGCCGTGGGCGGATTGGTAATGGTGCTTCGGGCCACCCCAAACACATTGTCGCCGGTCCAGCCGAGGTTGCGGAAGGTAAGATCGCGGTCGGGCCAACGGGTAGTTAGAGCCAGTTCCAGGTAGCCGTATTGAAAGTCGTTCTCGAACAGTGAGTTGCCGAGGAACACCACCCGGTCACCTTTTCTTAGCTCAAACGGTGCGTTGCCAGACTCAGAGGCTGATTGAGGTTTTGTCTGGGCGGGTGCCTGATCATTAAGGAGATACAGGAGTGAGAGTAAGCTGTAGGTGAGTATGGCCCAACCTTTACATTGTCGCTTATGTCGTTTGTGAACTAAAAGATTCATTCAGGGATAGTTAGATCGGTTTGGATCGAGATTTTCTTTTACCAAAAGATGACCTGAGCAACTCCCTACTTCCTGAAACCCTTTGGCCGGTTTTGATAGAGTACGACCCGAAGACCACCTTTTGGGTCATTCATGACTTTCACGTGCGAAAATCCGCGTTTACTGTAGATGGTTTGTGGGTATGAATCGCAGTAGAAAATTACTTCATACAGATTGGGCGAATCACTCAGGGGTGTGGTATCACCTGCTTTGATGGGACGTTTGTCACCGTTGGGGAGGGCGATAAAAAATGAACTATTGGGGGGGCATTTGGTGCCCTGTTCGTAGACCTGTTGCAAATCGTTTTCATCGGGTAAGGTTTGTTGTGCCTGTTGCTGAACGAGTTGCGTCTGCTGCTGAACGGGTTGCGCCGGGTTGTTGTCGGCACCAGCGGTGGCGGGCAGGTCGGTTTGGAGCACCGGCTGATTGGCGGGTGAAGTTTGTCCGGGGGACGGGTTGTTGGCTACGGGTTCCTGCGAAGTCGTGGGGCTTTTTGAAACGGGCGTTTTACGAATCGAAACGGTATCCGCCGGAACAGACATGCCTGGCAGTCGGGATACCCGTGTTTTGGTGGGTACTTTGGTCTGTGGTACAGGGCGAGGCTTGATTTTTTGCTTCGTAATCGTTTTGGGTCTGATTGGAGGAGTCGTTTCAGAGCCGCTCCCTCCTGATTTTCCAGCCGTTGAGGTGGCCTGTTTCTCAATTGCTCCGTAGGGTTCCAGCTTGCTTGCGGTTGCTTCCTGAAAACTGGCCACTGCCCGGTTGTTGTAGAATGCGGCACTGTCGATGGCTGTAGCGTCGAGTTGGAAAAATGGCATCAGAAACCCGGCCACCTGGGTGCGGGGTGGTGTAAAATACAACAGCAGTGGTAGTAGTAGCAATACCAGCAGCCCGGCGGGTTGATACTTGTTTTCAAGCTTGTCCTGCCGGGCCAATCGCTGTCGAATGCCCTCATCTTTCACCAGATCAGGGTATGGTCGATAGCTTGCCAGTTGCCCTAACGTATGGTTGTTCAGGTGGTATTCCTGCTCCCAGAACCGGAGTTGTTGCTCTTCATAGGCCACGCTGCCGGGCGACAGGCGAAGGTCGTTGAGCATATCCACAACAGTTTTTCGGGCAACGGTTTCGGCTTCGGGCAACAGTTGGGCCAGCAGATTGGCCCGGAGCGGTTCGGGAATTGAATCCTGACGCAACCAGGGTAAAGCAGTCAGTTTCAAAATGTTGGTTGAGGTTACCAGGCCTTCCACGTTGAAATGGGTTTCCAACGCCCGGCCAATGGCCAGGGTCATGGCCCAGTCGGGAGTCGGAAAAACAGCCGTGGCACAGGCCCAGGCGAACAGCCATTTGCGCACCGATTCGGTCTGATCGGTTCCCGGTATGGGCTGATTCAGGAAGGTACGAACATCATCAACCGTTAGTTTAGCGGAGTTAAGGCTGAAAATACCGCGATTGGGGCTTCCCGGCATCACCTTGAACTGGCGCAACAGTTCCTCGAACGAAGGGGCGTTGTCGGGTTGACCAAGGTAGTCCCGGAGCAGGAATTGCCCGTCGGGGGTGGCGGGGAGGAGAATAAAAAACCGGCTCAGGGCGGCTTCTAAATAATGCCAGTTGGCGGGATAAACGGGCGTGAGCAGGGCACGGCTTGTCCATCCCGACAGGGCCTCGGCGGCCCACGTAGCTACTTCGCCCGTGTCGTAGTCGAGCAGGCGGGTTCCTTCGGTCACCAGCACCAGGTAGTGCGAACTATAGAGTCGGAACAGATCGCTGATGGGCAGCCCTTTAGGGTAATTTTCGTTCCAGAGGTAACGCGGGTCGGAGTGGAAAAAGAACACATCCATCTCCACGCTCCGGGTAATCAAAACGCCCATGATATACCCATATAGTTTGGCCTGTTGGTCATAGGCCGAACGGTCGTCGATCAGGATCAGGTAACGCGGGCGACGTTTGATGGCCTCAAACTGAACACTCGGCATCCCGCCATTGCGAATGGTTCGGCGAATGGTTGGCCCAATGGCCAGCACATGCCGCTCACTTTCTTCGCGTTGTTGCAACTGATGCGCCCAACTCACCAGCGACGGGCTGGGCTGAATGGCATCGTCCTGTTGCGGGAAACTCAGGAAAAACGGCCCGTCAGTAGGTCGTTGGGCGGTTTGCGCCCGCTGTCGCCGACGACGAAACCACCACCAGCCCCCGCCAAGCAAACCGCCGAGGCCCATCAACAGCAACGGCACCCAGTTGGCCAGGGTGTAGCGGCTGGTTTCGGGTAGACGTAAAAAGGGCAGGGGAGAGGGGTTGTAGGTGCTGCTGGTGGGAGCGGTGTCCGCTTTTTCGGGGCAACAGTCTCCCCGGAGGGTCACGCGGCCCAGTTCGGTTTTGCCCGTTTCATTCCGAAATTCATGCCGAACGGTGGTCAGGCTGGTTGACAGCGGGGGCGTTCCATCCCCAAAATTCCATACATAGTTTTGGGAGACATCAGGGCATGGATTCCGGTTTGCAAACGTCACCGTATTGCCCTGAACCGATTTTACACCGACACCAAACGAACAGGGCAAAACAGGGGGGCTTGGCGGAATTGAATCCAGCTTTTTCTCCCGGTAAATTAAGACCCCTAACGCAAGGGACAGTACGACCAGAATGAACGCTTCGGGAAACCAAAACCGATTGATTGATGCCCCGCCCGGCTGTGGAGAAACGAGGCCGACAGGCTTATTACCAATTGGTTC